>JBEGRP010000008.1:0-14174 GCA_041180345.1 Actinomycetota bacterium
GTCACTGATGTAGTTGAGTTCGCGGGCACCGCACTTCCCCATGGCTATTACCGAGAAGTTGGTCGCTGCTACCTCATGCGGCTCAAAGACACCAAACTCTCGGCTATGGGTGAGCTCTGCACGAGCTACGTCGATGCCACACTCTATGGCGGCACCAGCCGCGTCCGCTAACGCGGCAGCCACGGTTTGCATTGCCGACCACGGCGTCTCGGCCGTCAAGTCGTAAATAGCAATACGGACCACTTCCGCCCGATAGGCCTTCCGGATGGCATTCCAGCAGGCTTCCGACTGGAAGGGTGAGTCCGGCTCGACGGCCTTTACCGTAATCGCTTCGGCCAATACTGGCGAAAGGGCCAACCTAAAACGTTCTGTCATCAGCGATTGAGCATCCAGGCCACTGACCGGCTTCTCAAAAATGGCCAATTGAGAATCGCCTTCAGCGCTGATTGGCTGGTCTCGGCAAGCCACAGCAAAGCATTCAGTGCCTGATCCGGGTTGGCAGATTTGGCCAAGGAAGCCAAAGCCACTCGCCCGCCATCGCCAACAGCCTTGACCAGCTGATCCAACTTAGGGATAGTTCCCTCGAGATCAGAAAAGCCGAGTTTCGCTAGCTCGGTAAGCGATCCCCCGGCGCGTGCCGTTGCCACTTCGAACCCTAGAGAGTTCCGAGGTTTTGCTGCAGCTCGTAGGTGGTTACCTGACGACGGAACTCCGACCATTCGCGACGCTTGTTCGCCAGAACATAGGAGAAGACTTCCTCACCGAGCGTTTCGGCGGCGAGTTCGCTCTCCTCCAACTTGCGGACCGCGTGGTCGAGGCTCTGTGGAAGTGGCTGGATACCCATCGCGCGACGCTCGGCCTCGTTCAGGTCCCAAACATTGTCCTCGGTCTCCGGAGGGAGTACGTACTCTTCCTCGATACCCTTGAGACCCGCAGAAAGCAGCAGCGCGTAGGCCAGATAAGGGTTGGCGGCCGAATCGATTGCTCGGTATTCGATCCTGGTCGACTGACCCTTGTTCGGCTTGTAGAGCGGAACTCGAATCAGAGCGGAACGGTTGTTGTGACCCCAGCAGACGAACGACGGAGCCTCACCTCCACCCCAAAGACGCTTGTAGCTGTTCACATACTGGTTGGTGACCGCGGTGATCTCCGATGCGTGACGCAAAATACCGGCGATGAAATGCTTCGCAGTCTTGCTCAAGTGATATGGGTCGCTTGGATTGAAGAACGCGTTGGTGTCGCCCTCGAACAGACTCATGTGGGTGTGCATGCCCGAACCAGGGTGCTCGGTGAAAGGTTTTGGCATGAAGGTCGCGTAAACCCCCTGCTCGATAGCCACTTCCTTGATCACGGTGCGGAAAGTCATGATGTTATCCGCCATGGTCAGCGCATCGGCATAGCGCAGGTCGATCTCGTTCTGGCCGGGTCCGCCTTCGTGGTGACTAAATTCCACCGAGATTCCAAGCTGTTCCAGCATGCCAACGGCGCGGCGACGGAAATCATGCGCGGTTCCACCTGGAACATTGTCAAAGTAACCGGCGTTGTCCACCGGAACCGGACCACCGTTCGCAAAGTCGGCGCTCTTGAGAAGGTAGAACTCGATCTCGGGGTGGATGTAGAAGGAGAAGCCCATTTCTGAGGCCTTATTCAAGGCTCGGCGAAGGACATTTCGCGGGTCCGCTGCAGCCGGCTGGCCGTCTGGGGTGAGGATGTCGCAGAACATGCGGGCAGTCGGGTCAATCTCGCCGCGCCATGGAAGAATCTGGAACGTGGATGGGTCCGGCATCGCCAGCATGTCTGCTTCGTAGGTGCGGGCCAGGCCTTCGATCGACGAACCATCGAACCCGAGTCCCTCAGCGAATGCGCCCTCCGCCTCGGCCGGAGCAATGGCAACAGACTTGAGAGTTCCGGCTACGTCCGTGAACCATAGGCGAATGAACTTAACGCCTCGTTCCTCGATAGTGCGGAGAACGAAATCTCGTTGCTTGTCCATCGGAAAACCTCTCTCAAAAGTCTCTCTATTAGGCTAGTGGTTATGGCTCCAATTCGGTTGGCGATGGTTCAGACTAATCCCCTAGTAGGCGCAATTCCTCGCAACCTGGATGAGCTCTTTTCGCAAGTCAGGCTGGCCGCTGCCGAGGGTGCCGACGTGGTGCTCTTTGGCGAGATGGCGCTGACGGGTTACCCGATCGAGGATTTAGCTCAGCGTTCGTCTTTTTTGGCCGAAGCTGAGGAAGCGGTAACGAATTTCGCCAGCCGCCTGGCCCAGCAAGGGCTCGGTGATTTGCACGTGGTTATTGGGCATCCGGCCAAGGCCGATCAACCCAACGGTTGGGCCATAGCCCAAAACTGCGCAAGCGTGTTGCATCAAGGCAAGGTGCTGGGGACCTATGCCAAACACCATCTCCCCAACTACTCAGTCTTTGACGAATACCGCATTTTTGTTCCGGGCACCGAAAGCCTCACTTTCCAAATCGGCGAGACCAATTTCGGTGTTCTGATCTGCGAGGACATCTGGCAGCAGGGTGGGCCGGTGGCCGCGCTTCGCGAGGCCGACATAGACGTAGCTCTAGTGCTGAACGGTTCACCTTTCGAACTCGGCAAGAGCTCAACCAGACTCAAGCTGGTCTCTGATTTGGCCACCGAGAATGGCTTCGGTGTGGTTTACGTCAATCTGGTTGGCGGGCAAGACGATCTAGTTTTCGATGGCGGCAGCTTGGCGGTAGACAGCGCCGGGAATCTCGTGACAAATGGCGCCGATTTCGCCACCGATCGCGTCCACGTCAACCTAAATCAAGAGTCAATGACTGCAGCATCACCAGCCAGTTTGCGGCTTGAAGAAGAGCTAGCCCAGGTCTGGGAAGCGTTGGTCGTTGGACTCCGGGACTACGTCGACAAAAATGGCTTCCCTTCCGTCGTTCTTGGCCTGTCTGGTGGCATCGATTCAGCGGTATGCGCGGCAATCGCCGTTGATGCGCTTGGAGCGGACCGCGTCTTTGGAGTGAGCTTGCCGAGCAAGTATTCCTCAGATCACTCGAAGTCGGATGCCTTCGACCTGGCGCAACGCCTCGGCGTCCACATCCGCACCGAGGGAATCGCAGACATAGTTGAGGTGGCAGAAACCCAGCTGGCGCTGCAGGGGCTCGCGGCGGAGAATCTCCAGGCACGCGTTCGCGGCATCATCCTCATGGCTCTGTCCAACGCCGAGGGCCACCTGACCCTGACCACGGGAAACAAGACCGAGCTTGCGGTTGGGTACAGCACGATCTACGGCGACTCGGTGGGTGGTTACGCCCCGATCAAGGATGTTGCCAAGACTATGGTTTGGGAACTCGCGCGCTGGCGCAACTCGGTGGCCGGAGACAGGCCGCCCATCCCAGAGAACTCCATCACCAAGCCACCATCGGCAGAACTCCGGCCCGGACAAGTTGATCAGGACTCGCTTCCCGAGTACGACGAACTTGACCGAATTTTGGCTCTCTACATCGATGAACGAATGGGACGAGCCGAGATTCTTGCTGCCGGTTTCGAACCCGGGACTGTCGATCGAGTCCTGGCCTTGGTAGACCGTGCCGAGTGGAAGCGCAGACAGGGCGCCATCGGTCCAAAGATTTCCGGCATGGCATTCGGTCGTGACCGCCGCCTTCCAATCACAAACGGCTATCGACACTAGTTGTTAGCCTTAACTGGTGCGGTCTGACCGCGTCGATTACAACGAAAGAGACATCATGGCAGCAGATCGCCTAATCAGCAGTGGATCACCCTACGAGCCAATCATTGGTTACTCCCGCGCAACCGTTTGCGGTGACTATGTTCACGTGTCCGGAAGCACCGCAACCGTGGGTGGCGTCCTGCAGCACGAGGGCGACGCATACGGTCAGGCGAAGGTTGCCTTGGAAACGGTGATTGCTGGCGCTCTCGCCGAGGTTGGCTATGCGCTAGAGGACGTGGTTCGCACTCGTGTCTATTGCACCACCCCAGAAGCCGCCGATGGAGCCGCTAAGGCACACGGCGAAGTATTTGGCCAGATTCGTCCAGCGACGGTGTTACTTTCCGGTCTGCAGTTCGTAAACCCAGCGATGCTGGTCGAGATTGAAGTGGACGCCTGGAAGCGCTCCTAATGGAACTCACGCCGAAACTCGTCCGAACCTCAACCCTGAGCGACTTCAAACGCTCAGGGCACAAGTTCTCCTGTCTGACTTCCTACGACCACTTGACCGCAGGGATTTTTGACGAAGCTGGCATTGAGGTTCTGCTGGTTGGGGATTCGGCTGCCGACAACGCGCTGGGTTACAAGTCGACGCTCCCGGTGACCGTCGACGAAATGATTCCCTTTGGTCGGGCCGTCAGTTCGGCAGCGAAGCGCGCACTAGTCGTGATCGACATGCCTTTCGGTTCCTATGAACCCGGCGCCGAAACAGCGCTGGCCAACGGAATTCGATTCATGAAGGAATCCGGGGCGGCAGCCGTGAAGCTCGAGGGCGGTGAACGCTCAGCTCCACAGATCAAGGCCCTCACCGAGGCTGGCATACCGGTAATGGGTCACATCGGTTTCACCCCGCAGAGCGTGAACAACCTCGGCGGTTTCAAAATTCAGGGTCGAGGCGAAGGCGCTGAACAGTTGCGCCGTGACGCGCTGGCAGTGCAAGCCGCCGGGGCATTCGCAGTTGTGCTTGAAATGGTTCCGGCAAAGATAGCCACCGAGATTTCGGCCGAGCTGGCCATACCAACCATCGGTATCGGTGCTGGTCACGGCTGCGACGGGCAGATCCTTGTCTGGACAGACTTCGCCGGCCTCACAGGAGCTAAACCGCGCAAGTTCGTGAAGCAATTCGCCAACCTGCGAGACCAGCTATTGTCGGCGGCCCGCAGCTACCGCAGTGAAGTAGCGGGAAGCGCCTTCCCGGCGCCCGAACACGAGTTCGAAGACTAGTCCTCTTGGCGATCGGAATCCCGCCACGACCGGGCCCTAGCCCTCACTATCTCTAACGCCCTCGCTGCTTCCTCCTGGGAGGCGAAGGGGCCGATCCGATCCAATGCCTTGGTTTTGACTCCAAATTCCACGGCCCCCGTGGATATTCGGTACCACCATGCCTGATCGGATTGGGAACTTGAGCCGGAACCGCTGCCAGAAATCGCACGTGGCACAGCCACGCCATCGGTACGCTCATCATCCACAGGATTTAGACTAGACCCATGCCTCGAAACGCAGCCACCGGTCACCTCTACGCCGGTTTGGTTTCACCGTTGCGTTCGGTACCTTCTGACATCGTTAGACCCGAATACGTTGGAAAGAAGTCCCCGGCGAAGTACACCGGTAGCTACGTTCAATCGCCTGATGGGATTGCCAAGATTCGTGCTGCCGGAAGCATCGCGGCGCGAGCGATTGACCTGGTTGGGCAACACATTCGACCCGGAATAACCACCGATGAACTCGATCAAATCGGGCACGATTTCTTGGTCTCACAAGGCGCTTACCCCTCGACCCTGGGCTATCGCGGCTACCCAAAATCGCTCTGTTCCTCGGTGAATGAAGTGATCTGTCACGGAATCCCAGACAACACGGTTCTGGTCGAAGGCGACATCGTGAACATAGACATCACGGCCTTCAAAGATGGATATCACGGCGACAGCAACAAGACTTTCCTGGTGGGTCAGGTGAACCCAGAAGTTGCTGATCTGGTCGAACGTACGCGAATCGCACTAGAACGCGGAATTGCGGCTGTCGCGCCAGGCCGGGAGGTAAACATTATCGGCAGGACGATCGAGGCATACGCGAAACGGTTCGGTTATGGCGTAGTGCGAGACTTCACCGGTCACGGAATCGGTGAGGCCTTCCATAGCGGTCTCATCATTCCGCACTATGACTCGGCCCCAATGTATTCGGACGTCATGGAGGTTGGAATGGTATTCACCATTGAACCTATGCTGACGCTTGGTACCCACAAGTGGGAAATGTGGAACGACGGCTGGACCGTTACCACCTTGGACAAGAGCATTACTGCGCAGTTTGAACACACATTGGTAGTCACCGAGACCGGTGCAGAAATTTTGACTCTCCCCTAGTTCGGAGGCATACATGGGACGCAAGGCTATAGGTATCGACATCGGTGGCACCGGAATCAAGGGTGCACTCGTAGACGTTCGCAAGGGTGAATTAGTAAGTGAACGCGTCAAATATCCCACCCCGCCCGGTGGTAGGCCTGCCGACATAGCCGACGTGGTAGCGACCATCATTAGCGAAGTTGGCGGTGGCCGTCACGGTATCCCGGTTGGAATCTGCTTCCCCGCTGTGGTTCAGCATGGCCGCACAATGTCTGCAGCAAATGTTTCAAAGGAGTGGATCGGCTTCGATGCTGACGACCACTTTGAACGAATCTTGGGACGCCACGTGCATGTTCTAAACGACGCCGACGCCGCTGGCGTTGCCGAAATGAAATTTGGTGCGGGCCGGAAACGCAAGGGGCTCACGATGATGACGACCCTGGGTACCGGTATTGGAACGGCAATCTTTATTGATGGTCGACTGGTTCCCAACGCCGAGTTGGGTCACCTCGAGATCGACGGAATCGACTATGAGACTAAGGCTAGTTTCGCCGCAAAAGAGCGCGAGGAACTGGACTGGACAGCCTGGGCCGAGCGCCTCCAGAAGTACTACGCAACCCTGGAGCGCCTCTTCTCCCCCGACCTATTTATAGTTGGCGGCGGCGTTAGCAAGAACCACCAGGAGTTTCTCCCGAAGTTGCAGCTGAGGGCAGAAATTGTTCCAGCACAAAAGCGCAACAACGCTGGGATTCTCGGTGCCGCGTGGGTGGCGGCCGATAAACACGAGGGTTAGAACTGGCTGGGTCGGCCGATACGCCGGGTTCTGTCTAGGACGATCATCTATCTAGGACTGGCGTCTCCACCAGCCTCAAGCGACCTACCCGAGAGCTCAGCTAGCCGCTTCATAGCTCTCTGTCTGGTCTTGCTCCAAGCGAGGTTTACCTAGCCGGCGCTGTTGCCAACACCGCTGGTGGTCTCTTACACCACCGTTTCACCCTTACCGCCCTGAGGCGGCGGTCTGCTTTCTGTTGCACTTTCTTGCGAGTTGCCTCGAGTGGGAGTTACCCACCGCTTCGCTATTTGGAGCCCGGACGTTCCTCGTCAGCTTGCGCTGCCGCGACCGTCTAGCCGACCCAACCAGACCTTAAGCCTAGTGCCGGCGGGCAAACTAGGACAGGTGATGGGTGGCGTTTACCGCAGTGATCTCGGCCGCCTCGGCTCCCCAGAGCCGTAGCACCGAGATTGAGCATGGCGAAATCTGTGGACGCCAATAACCGCTTATCCCCGCATCAAAGGCGGCGCGAATCATTCCGCGAATCGGCATGACGTGGGCGACCACAACGACAGTTTGGCCTGCGTACTGTTCCAGAATTTGGTTACGGGCAGACCGGATTCGGTCATCAAAGTCGCGAAGCGCCTCGCCATTCGGAGGGGCGACTTCCCATGAACCCTGCCAAGTTTCGAAACGCAACGGATCGAGCGCCCGAGCCTCGTCATTGGTTAATCCATCCCAATCTCCGAAAGAAATTTCACGCAGGTCGGAAAGGACGCTCACCTGAAGACCCAGGGCGGAGGCAATGTGCGCCGCTGTGCCTCGGGTTCGAGCCATCGGCGAACTGACTACCGCCGAAATGGGGTTGAGATGCGCCCAAGTTCCAGTCTTGCCAACCTTGGCCAATTCTCCAGCCACCGAGGCCGCGTCAGAATTTCCAGCATCGGATAGTTCGGGGTCTGCACCCGTACTGCCGGAGATTCGCTTGGACTCGGTGAGAGCTGTGCGTCCGTGCCTAACCAGAATCAGGGTCGTCAGCGGCTTGGTAACGCCACCGGGCGCCCGAACCGAACTTGGCAACTCGCTATTGAATTCCACCTCGGCGGCAAATGGCTTTGCCTCTTTTTCGGTGGTCGAGTGACCGGCACGCAAGATTTCAGTCTTCTTGGTGTCCATGGCCTGGTTGGCTAGTGCGTCGGCGCGCGAGTTTTGTTCTCGGGGAATCCAAGTCCAATGCACTGGGTGGCCATTTAGTAACTGGTGAACCCTGATAGCTAGAGCCTGCATGTCGGGGTGTTTGATTTTCCAACGACCCGCCATTTGTTCGATTACAAGCTTGGAGTCCATCCGCACTTCGATGATGGCGGCTGGGTCCAATTCCAACGCCTCGCGAACGGCAGCCAGCAACGCGCGGTATTCGGCGACGTTATTGGTCGCCTCCCCGATGTACTCGGCAATTTCAACCAGGATCTCCCCGCTGTGCCGCTCAATGATGACAGCGCCAGAGCCAGAAGTACCCGGATTACCGCGCGAACCACCGTCGGCTTCGATGATCAGGTTAAGGGGCATCAGCGCACCAAAATCGCGCCGCAGTCTGGACAGTTAACGATTTCATCAATCGGCTGCCTAATGATTTCCGCGAGGTTCGTGGCGCTCACGCTCATGCGACAGGCGCCACATTCACTGTGGATCAATCGCCCCACCGCTATGCCGCGCTTGAGTTTGGCTTGGTACAGCGATACCAACTCTTCCGGCAGTCGATCCGCGAGCTGCTTTCGGTCCGCGTTTGCAAGTTCGATTCCAGAAAGCAAGCGCAAGCGCTCTTTCTCCAAACCCTCGATTACAGTTTTCAGCTCCTGCTCGGTGTTGGCGCGAAGTTCTGCGACTGCTGCCAGTTCGGCATCGGCAGTCTCTAGTTGCTGCATGAGGTCCAGCTCTTGATCCTCCAACTCGCCACGACGACGCTCCAGGGTGCGGATTTCAGCCTGCAGGCCCTGCGCATCTTTGACTACGCTCGTTGTGCGCAAGGCAGCTTGGTCCTTTTCCATGCGCTTGTTGACCAAGTCCACATCCGATTCCAGTCGGCTCAGCTCAAGTTTTAGGCCATCAATCTTGTTCGTGGCGGAGATAAAGTCGGCCGAAGTAGCCCGCAGTGATTGCTGCAATTCAACATATTTTGGAGTCTTCACCAAGGAATCCAGCTCGGCCCTAGTACGAGTCATGGATTGATCAATCGCTGATAGCTCCAGCAGGTCTTGGAGTTGGTTCTGAGTGGCCTTCACGATGATCCTTTTGAGTTGAAAAGTGTGTGTGACTACTGAGTCACGACGAAATCCCAGGGATCGGTTCGCAAGTCGCAAACCGAAACTTTGAGGTCTGGGTAAATTCTACGCAGTTGCTCTGCTGCAACTTCGAGCCAAAGATATTCACTTGCCCAGTGACTTACGTCAAGCAAAGCTGGAACAGCCTCGGTGAATGACCGTTCACGAAGTTCCTGCACTGGGTGGTGGCGCAAATCGGCAGTCAGATAGGCATCCGCGCCGGCCTGGACCGCTGCCTCGATGAACGAATCGCCGGCTCCGCCGCAAACTGCAACTCGCTCAATAACCTGGTTGTAGTCCCCCGCTACGCGCACACCAGTTGCAGTTCTAGGCAGAGCCTGGGCCACGAGCGAAGCAAACTCACCTAGGGTCATGGAATCTGTCAGGTTTCCGACTCGGCCGGATCCCGCATCCTCACCGACGAGTGGACTCAGGTTTTGCAAACCTAGCGCCTTGGCTAGAACATCTGAGACGCCGTCCCGCACAATGTCTGCATTCGTGTGCGCGGCGTAGATAGCGAGCCCGGCACGAATTGAGCGGCCGATTGTGGCGCCCTTGGCCGAGTCCTCACCGAGCAATTTCACACCGCGCATCAGAAATGGGTGGTGTGCCAGCAACAGATCAAACTCGCCGTCGATTGCTTCGTCTACCACAGCCCTGGTTACGTCCACCGCCAGCATTACAGAGCCAACTTCGGAAACTGGGTTTCCACACACTAGGCCAGGTGAATCCCACTCCTCCGCGCCGGCCAGCGGCCAAAGTTCTTCAAAGGTGCCGATTAGGCGTGACAACTGCGCCATTAGAGCTCACCGAGGACATTTACGAGTTCCTTGTGGCGAGCCAACAAGGCTCTGCCCTCGGCCTCTTGGTCTCTTATTTTCGATAGCGTCAGAAGTGGTGAAAGCAAGCCAATTACGAACGCGAGCCAAACTCCGGTGTCTGCCTGACTACCGGTGGCAGCAAACCCGAGAGGCCGACCAAGGTAACCGAGCCACCCGAAACCGGGGACGTTGGATTCCACAAAACCAAATCCGACCACGACTGCCAGCAACCAACCCGCGAGATTGATTACCCGCAGTTTGCCGTAGAAGCCATAATCACGCAGCAACGAAACCTCGTGATAGTCGTCCCGACGAAGGACGCTGTCCATGCCATAAATCGCTAGCCAGGCAACCACAGGAACACCCGCAACTGGCAGCAAGGAAAGTGCAGCGGCCTTCAAGGTGTTTTCATCGGTGAAGAGGTGTCCAGCGAAAACTGCCACCGCAACGAGAACGGACGACAGAACTACGACCCACCAGCGGGTGCCAGACAATCCAAAGCCCGTGAACGAATCGGCCGAACGGCGCAGTTGATGTGACAGGGCAAGCACAGCAAGCAGGGCAAAACCGCCACCGACAAACTCGTTCTTTAGCCAAGGCGCTTGAATCCCAAAGTAGGCGTAGCCTGCCAAGACTGCCAAGGTTCCAAGAATCGCATGACTCAGCAATCCACTGGCCAATAGCTGTGGGGCGGGTATACGGCTTCGGAGCAGCGGAGTCTCATCTGCCGCGGTAGTGCCCCAAATCACGCTCACCAAGATGATTAGCGCCGACGCCAAAGCAAGGGCCTTTCCTGCGTCGATCGACCCTGCGAAATTGAGTGTCGCTGGTGACGATGCGGCAGTCGCCCCGAGAATAACCAGCACTGCCATCAAAGTAATGACTGCAACAGCGGCGGTGACGATGTACCTAGCTGCGGATCCGAGAACCGTAACGAAGGTGGACAACACGAGCAAGACCAAGAGCACGATGTAGAAACTGTCAACCCTGGCTTCGCCGATTGTCAGGTATGCGGGTAAGGCCGGGAAGAACCAAACCAAAGCGAAGACACATCCGATTGTTGCCACCGATGTTGCCGCGTACTTTGCAAGCATCACCAACACCATCGGAATGGCGGCTCCGCGCACTCCAAATGCGGCACGAGAAATAGTGGCCTGGGGCTGACGACCCCGGCGCGCCGATAGTGCTGCGGTACCAAAACCAAAACCTGCGGCTGCCATAGCGCCGAACGCGCCGGCGGCAACGGTTACCAGATTGAGCCCCAAGCTCGCGGCGATAAAACCAGCGGCAATCAAAAAGAGCAAGTTGCCGGTACCGTTCCAGGTGGCCAGCAGCGCCCCGAAACCGTATTTTCCAGCCTCGATGTCTGGCTCCGCAGGGCTCGCAACCTGGGCTGCACCGGTCGAATCATCGGGTTCGATTAGCGGGAAACCATCCGACTCACCACCGACAGCCAGGATCACTTCATCGACCAGAGTCGGCTGAGCCGTACTCGTAGTGTCGGCTTCCTCAAAGGCGGTGACCGCTTCTTCCGCCGAGGGGATGTCCGCGTCCACGAAACTCTGGATTTCCGATTCTTGTACATCCGTCTCTTGTAGAGCAGGAACGTCAGATTCGGACTCCGGTTCGGTCGCTTCTGGGCTGGCCGCCACAATGGGGAGCGGTGCTACCGGGGTTGCCACTTCGGTCACATCGACAGCTAGAGCCTCTGGCGTGCTGGGAGTGGCTTCACGACTGGATTTCGGCACCGAGTCCAGCATCGGTGTTACCACCGGAACGCTCTCGGTGTTTGGCAGTGGGTTCGCGAAGGTGGGAATAAAGAAACTCTTGGTGTCGGACTCGAGAGGCACCGGTGCGTAGGCGCTTTCCAACAACTCGGACGCGGACTGGTCCTCGCCTACGCGAGACCCTTCTGGTTCGGGCTCGCTTACCGATTGCTTTGGCGCCGCGTCAGGGGCCTCAAAACTGACCTTCTGCCGATTCGCAAACATTGCATTCAGGCTTGAGACAATGTCCCCAGCCGCTTGATTCTCGCTAAGGACAGCCTCTGCCCTAGCTGCCGAAGCTGGGGCCTCGGAGGTGCCCAACGGTTCCGCAGCAGGCTCGACGAGCAGCGGCTCTGACTCGGTTGCTACAGGAACGAAACCAGTTAGTCCCAACTCCAAGTGGTTCGGCACTTCACTGCGCAACTCAGCTGGTGACTCATGCCCCTGCGAACGAAGCTCAAGCTGGCGTTGCAGCACTTGCATGCCCTCGAGAGCCCCAACTGAAGCGAGTACCGCCTGGAGCTCTTCGTCAGGCAGAACACGCTCTTGCCAGTCATTGGAAGTCATACCGAAATGCTAGCGGAGAAGCGACAAAAACCGCTTTAGGTCGCGGTTCAGCGCCGACGGGTTGCCTAACCGCGGGACGCTGAAAAGACGCTCGAAAAAAGCGAAATGGCACCTCTCCAATGAGAGGTGCCATTTCATTTGTGGGCCCTACCGGGCTCGAACCGATGACATCCACGGTGTAAGCGTGGCGCTCTACCAACTGAGCTAAAGGCCCTTGTCGTTTTGCAACAACTCGAATACTTTAGCAAACTTTTCGATTGCCGTGCTTACAGTGCAGCGATTGCAGTCTTGTAGTCGGCGAAGTTGCGGGCTTGGCCCGGCGCGGTAACAAACTTGGCTGTGAGGATTCCATCGCGGTTAACGACGAAGGTGGCACGAGTGGCCATGCCGTTATCTTCAAGGAAAACGCCGTATTCCTTTGCAGTCGCACCGTGCGGCCAGAAGTCACTGAGGACGCTGAACTTGTAGCCTTCCTGCTCGGCGAAGACCTTTTGAGTGAACTTGGAATCGCAGCTAATTGCTAGAAGTTCGACATTCTCAGCCTCGAACACCGAAATGTTGTCCCGCAACTCGCAGAGCTCTCCGGTGCAGATTCCAGTGAACGAGAAAGGGTAAAAGACCACAACCACGGCCTTCTTGCCCTTGAACTGGCTCAGAGTTACGGTCTCGCCGTGCTGATTTACAAGCGAAAAGTCTGGTGCGGCATCGCCGATTAGGAGGCTCATCTGGTTTCCTGATCTTTCTATGTACTGGGTTATCGGATTTCCGATGGTTTCAAACAGGCAAATGCGCCTATATGTTTCACGCTAGCGAATAAACTCTATGAGTGGCTTTCACCCATGGCCACAGATCTAGTCTCGCGCCCAAAAGAGCGATTTCTAACAAGAATTGAGGACTCGGTGTCGATTAACAACCAAGACGCCTTCGCGGTTAACACCCCGGATATTGACCCACAGGAAACCGCAGAGTGGCTTGAGTCGCTCGATGCTGTTGCGCGAGTCCACGGCCGCGGCCGCGCCCGCGAAATCATGCAGAACCTGCTGCGCCGCTCGCACGAGTTGCAGCTGAACGTTCCAATCGTTCCAACCACGGACTACATCAACACCATCGCTGCAGAAAACGAGCCTGAGTTCCCGGGCGACGAGCAAATGGAGCGCAAGTACCGAGCGTGGATGCGTTGGAACGCGGCAATGCTGGTGCACCGCGCCCAGCGACCTGGTGTCGGCGTGGGCGGTCACATCTCGACGTTCGCTTCATCGGCTTCGCTCTACGAAGTTGGCTTCAACCACTTTTTCCGCGGACAAGACCACCCAAGCGGTGGCGACCAGATCTTCGTTCAGGGACACGCCTCCCCTGGTCCATACGCTCGTGCATTCTTGGAAGGCCGTCTCTCTGCTGATCAGCTTGATGGCTTCCGTCAGGAAAAGTCGCACGCGGGTGGCGGGCTTTCCTCCTACCCACACCCACGCCTCATGCCAGACTTTTGGCAGTTCCCGACCGTGTCGATGGGCCTTGGCCCAATCAACGCCATTTACCAAGCTCAGGCAAACCGCTATCTAGAAGGTCGCGGCCTGAAGCCGGCCACCGACCAGCACGTCTGGGCCTTCCTCGGTGACGGTGAAATGGATGAGGTCGAGAGCCGCGGAGCACTGCAGCTGGCAGCCAACGACAAGCTCGACAACCTGACCTTCGTAATCAACTGCAACCTGCAGCGCCTAGACGGACCGGTTCGCGGTAATGGCAAGATCATCCAGGAGTTGGAGAGCTTCTTCCGCGGTGCTGGATGGAACGTTATCAAGGTGATTTGGGGCCGCGAGTGGGACACTCTGCTGGCAAACGACACCGAGGGCGCTCTCGTCGACCTGATGAACCGCACCCCGGA
>JBEGRP010000009.1:0-12971 GCA_041180345.1 Actinomycetota bacterium
GGACGTAACCGTTGACGGTCAGAACATCATCGTTGGCGGAAACGTCATCAAGGTGCTTGCCGAGCGCAACCCAGCCGACCTGCCATGGGGCGAGCTGAACGTAGACATCGTTATCGAGTCGACCGGTCGCTTCACCGATGCTGAGGCTGCAAAGGCTCACATCACCGCCGGGGCCAAGAAGGTAATCATCTCGGCACCTGCAACAGGTGACGCCGCAACCTTCGTAATGGGTGTCAACGACGGCGAGTACGACTCATCGAAGCACCACATCATCTCGAATGCATCGTGCACCACCAACTGCCTCGCTCCATTCGCAAAGGTGTTCAACGACAAGTTCGGCATCGAGAACGGCCTGATGGTTACCGTTCACGCTTACACCGCAGACCAGAACCTCCAGGATGGTCCACACGGTGACCTGCGTCGTGCCCGTGCGGCAGCGCTGAACATCGTTCCTTCTTCGACCGGTGCCGCTAAGGCAATCGGCCTCGTGCTGCCTGAACTGAAGGGCAAGCTCGACGGATACGCGCTTCGCGTTCCGGTACCAACCGGTTCGATCACCGACCTGACCCTGGTCTCGAAGGTTGATGTAACCATCGATGACATCAAGGCCGCCTACAGGGCTGCAGCTGCTTCGGGCCCGCTGAAGGGCATCCTGAAGTACACCGAAGACGAAATCGTCTCGAGCGACATCGTCACCGACCCTCACTCATCGATCGTTGACGCTGGCCTGATTAAGGTCATCGGCCGCACCGTGAAGATTTCGTCGTGGTACGACAACGAGTGGGGTTACTCGAACCGCCTCGTCGACCTGACCGAGCTCGTCGCAAGCAAGCTCTAAGTCATGCGTCACCTCGCTGACCTGCCAAACCTCGATGGCAAGCGGGTCATCATTCGCTGCGACCTAAACGTTCCGCTAGATGGTGACCGCATTACCGACGATGGTCGCATCGTGGCATCCGTGCCAACCATCAAGTACCTGGTTGACCAGGGCGCAAAGGTAATCGTCATCTCTCACCTGGGTCGCCCTGAGGGTGCCCCAGAGGCCAAGTATTCGCTGGAGCCGGCCGCAGTCCGTCTCGGCGAGTTGCTGGGTCAGCCAGTCATCTTCGCGACCGACACCGTCGGTGCCGACGCGAAGGGCGCCGTCAAGGCCTTGGCTCGCGGTGGCGTGACAGTTCTCGAGAACCTGCGATTCAACCCGGGCGAGACCAGCAAGGACGCCGAGGAGCGCAAGGCATTCGCCGCGCAGCTGGCGGAGTTTGCAGATTTCTTCGTTTCCGATGGCTTCGGTGTTGTTCACCGCAAGCAGGCCAGCGTCTATGAGCTGGCACAGTTGCTTCCTAGCGCCGCCGGCTTCCTGATCGAAAAGGAAGTTGAAGTTGCACACAGCCTCACCGCAGCCCCGGAGCGTCCATACGCCGTGGTTCTCGGCGGTTCGAAGGTAAGCGACAAGCTTGGCGTCATCGACAACCTTTTGCCAAACGTAAACAAGCTGCTGATTGGTGGCGGCATGGTCTTCACTTTCCTCGCCGCACAGGGCCACAAGGTTGGTTCCAGCCTGCTTGAAAAGGATCAGATCGAGACTTGCCAGAACTACCTGAAGCGTGCCGCGGAACTGGGCGTAGAGGTTGTTCTTCCGACCGACATCGTGGTGGCCAGCAAGTTTGGCGCTGACGCCGACGTTGCGATCACCGCAGCCGATGCCATCGAGGACAGCCCATTCGGTGCCAGTGGTCTCGGTTTGGACATCGGTCCAGACTCGGCCAAGCACTTCGCAGCGGTCATCAAGTCTTCGAAGACCGTTTTCTGGAATGGCCCAATGGGCGTATTCGAGATCGACAAGTTTGCCGGCGGCACTCGTGCCGTAGCGCAGGCGCTCACCGAGGTAGCGGGACTTTCCGTGGTTGGTGGTGGCGACAGCGCCGCCGCAGTCCGCACCCTTGGCTTTGAAGATGCGCAATTCGGCCACATCTCCACCGGTGGTGGAGCCAGCCTCGAATTCCTCGAGGGTAAGAAGCTACCTGGACTGGAGGTCCTAAATGACTAACCGTGTACCGCTAATCGCGGGTAACTGGAAGATGAACTTGGACCACCAGCAGGCAATCGCCCTGGTGCAGAAGTTGGCGTGGAGCTTGAAGGATGCTGGTCACGACTACAAGACCGCCGAGGTCGCAGTCTTCCCACCATTCACCGACATCCGCCCGGTACAGCTTTTGCTTGATGCCGAGCAGTTCGAGCTGGCACTCGGTGCACAGGATCTGAGTAAGTTTGACAACGGTGCCTACACCGGCGAAATCTCGGGCGCGTTCCTGGCAAAGCTGGACGTTAAGTACGTCCTCATCGGCCACAGCGAACGCCGTACCTACCACAACGAGGATGACGCTACCGTTCAGGCCAAGACCGCAGCGGCATTCCGTCACGGTCTGGTTCCGGTCATCTGCGTGGGAGAGACTCTGGAAGAACTCGAGACCCTCGGTGCTGCCGCGGTTCCTGTGAAGCAGACACTGGCCGCCCTAGCGGGGCACGAGACCTTGGGTGAGTTCGTGATCGCTTACGAGCCAGTCTGGGCAATCGGCACCGGAAAGGTGGCCACCCCTGAGGAGGCCGCAAGCGTTAGCGCCAAGATCCGTGAAGCCATCGCCGGCGAGTTTGGTGCCGAGGTTGCCGACAAGACCCGCATTCTTTACGGCGGTTCGGTCAAGGCCAATAACGTTGCAGGCTTCCTGCGCAGCCCAGAGGTAGACGGAGTTCTGGTTGGTGGAGCAAGCCTTGACGCCGAAGAGTTCAGCGGCATCTCGCGCTTCCAGAAGCACCTGGCTCTATAATTCTCTAGTTGCGCTTTTTGCGCGCCACAAGTTAAAGGACTTATTTCATGGTTGCAGTTCAGATTGCACTCGAGGTGCTGCTGGCTATCACTAGCCTGCTGCTCACCCTGCTCATCCTGCTTCACAAGGGACGCGGTGGCGGCCTTTCCGACATGTTCGGTGGCGGCCTTTCGTCCACTATGGGTTCGAGCGGAGTTGCCGAGCGCAACCTGAACCGTATCACGATCATTCTCGGCCTGGTCTGGATTGCAGTGATCATCACCCTGGGACTGTTCACTCGTTTCGGAATCGGTAACTAATGTCAACTGGCGGTAACGCAATCCGTGGCTCGCGCATCGGCGCGGGTCCTATGGGTGAAGCAGACCGCGGCTTCAAGGCCGAACGCATCACCCTGACTTTCTACTGCTCTGCGGGGCACGAGCACACTCGCCACTTTGCGGCGACTGTCGAACCAGATGAGATTCCAACCGAGCAGGACTGCCCAAGCTGTGGCCTGCCATCTGGTCTGGACAAGGCAAACCCACCGGTGGTGGCCAAGCACGAGCCTTACAAGACTCACCTGGCTTACGTGAAGGAACGCCGCACACCTGAAGAAGCAGAAGCTCTCCTGGACGAGGCAGTCAATGCCGTGCGCGAGCGTCGCCTTGCCGCTGCAGCCGCTGCGGCCGCTGCCCAAAGCAACGCCTAAGACCTAAAACGAAACCCGCTCTTCCAATCGGAGGAGCGGGTTTCGACTTTAAGTAGTTAGCCTGCGATTCCAGCGGCGGCAGCATCATCCAAGAACCAAACCGTCTTGTAGATGGCGTGCACACGACCGACCGGCAAGCGAGTTGGCGCGTCACTGAAGGCCACCGAGACCGCTTCCGCCTTGTCGGCGCCGCCAACGACGAAGAAGATCTCGCCGGAGTTGTTGATGGCTTCGTAGCTGAAAGACAGCCGCTGCGGAGGCGGCTTGGGGGAGTTGTGCTCCGCAATCACGATGACGCCTGGTGCCGGCACTTCGTGGCCCGGGAAGAGGCTGAGTACGTGTCCATCCGGCCCCATGCCAACAAACGAAATGTCGAAGTAAGGCATCGTTTGACCATTTGGGATATATTTCGCAACGGTCTGAGTGAATTCAGCAGCAGCCGCATCCAACTGGTCGGAGATCGAAACCGCTGAGTCTGGGTCAAAGCTTGGAAATGCGTGCACATTGTCGGGATTCAGCGTCAAGAGTTTTCCTAGCAGGGCATCCTCTGCCTGCTTGGCGTTACTGTCGGCGTGACCGGCTGGAACGAAACGGTCATCTCCCCACCAGAAGTGAACGCGCGACCAATCGAAATCCTCGCAGGCTGGGTGTTCGGAAATCTTGACGAGGGAAAGGATCCCGAGGGTTCCACCGGTGAGATTTACATGAATCTCTGGCTTGCCTTTGAGTAGCGCGGTTGCACTCTCTAAAAAGGCGTCGGCTGCAGCGACAGCGACCGATGGACCATCCTGAAACTTCAGTACCTCACGGATCATGAACTACTTCCGAGCCTTGCCCTTGAAGCCATACTTGATGACCTGACCGAACATGTCGTCGGCGTCCAAGCGACGCAGGTCTTCTGCTAGGCACTCGCGCAGAGTGCGCGAAGGAAGAGTAATCTCGCGGTCCGGCTGCCCAGGCTGGTTGATTACAGCCTTATCGCCGGTGGTGCGCTCGATGGTGATGTTTCCGCTCTTGCGAACTAGAGTCACCTTGAAAATTCCGTGGCCGGCCTTGTCTCGGCTCTTCTTTACCAACTTGACCGGAGCCTTCAACTTCAGCTCCAGCCAAGCAGCCAGGAGCTCGACACTGGGGGAATCGGTGGCACCGGTGATTTCTACCGCGGTTACCGCATCGAATGGAGCCTGGTCAAGAACTACAGCCAACTGGGCACGCCAAAGCGTCAGACGAGTCCAGGCAAAGTCGCTGTCGCCAGGGGCATAGTTGGATGCCAACTGGCGCAGGTGATCCTGAGGCTTCTTCTGAGCTCCAGTGTCGGTGATGCGACGGCCGGCGATGCGGCCAATAGCGCTCTTGGCTGGATTAACCGGAGCCTCAGCGGGCCACCAGGCCACTACTGGGGCGTCAGGCAGCAGCAAGCCGGTAACAAGGCTCTCGGCGTCGCTAGCGGCCTCTCCGTAGGCGCGAAGAACCACAACCTCGGAAGCTCCAGCGTCGCCACCGAGTCGAATTTGCGCGTCCAAACGGGCGTCCTTCTTGCTCTTTGCATTGTCATCCGCCAGGACGATGACTCGGCTAGGGTGCTCACGCGAAGCGTCGTTGGCGGCCTTAATGGCCTGCTCGATGCCCTTGAAGTCGGTTTCAATAACCAATGTCAGCACACGACCAAGCGCTACGGCTCCGCCTTGCTCGCGCAGGCTCACTAGGCGCTTCGAGACCTTGCTGATTGTGGTGTTTGGCATATCAACGATCATGGACGTCTCCAAGCTCGGCCGTCGACGGCCATCATTTCATCTGCGGACTGAGGACCCCAGGTACCAGGACGGTACTGGTCAGGCTGGCCCTGCTTGGCCCAGAACTCTTCGATTGGGTCCAGAATCATCCACGACAGCTCTACCTCTTCGTGGCGTGGGAACAACGGTGGGTCACCCAGGAGAACGTCCAGAATCAAACGCTCGTAGGCTTCGGGGGATGCCTCGGTGAACGCGTGTCCGTAACCGAAGTCCATGGTTACGTCGCGTACGTTCATTCCAACGCCCGGAACCTTGGAACCGAAGCGAATGGTTACACCCTCGTCCGGCTGAACTCGAATCACCAGCGCGTTCTCGCCAAGTGCGGTGGTCTGGTCCTCGGCGAACAGTGCCTGTGGGGCACGCTTGAAGACCAAAGCAATTTCGGTGACTCGGCGTCCCAGGCGCTTACCGGCGCGCAGGTAGAACGGGACCCCAGCCCAGCGGCGAGTGTTGATGTCCAGGCGCATCGCGGCGTAGGTCTCGGTCACCGAGGCGGGGTTCATGCCATCTTCGTCGAGGAAGCCAGTGACCTTCTCGCCACCCTGCCAGCCGCCAGAGTACTGACCGCGGGCGGTGTGCTTACCCAGGTCCTTCGGCAGCGAAACGGCCTTGAGAACCTTTTCCTTTTCGGCGCGCAGATCGGCGGCGTCGAACGAAACCGGCTCCTCCATGGCGGTGAGCGCAAGCAGCTGCAGCAGGTGGTTCTGGATCACATCGCGAGCAGCACCGATACCGTCGTAGTAGCCAGCTCGTCCACCGACACCGATGTCCTCGGCCATGGTGATCTGCACGTGGTCGATGTAGTTGCTGTTCCACAGTGGTTCAAAGAGCATGTTGGCAAAGCGGAGCGCCAGAATGTTCTGAACGGTCTCCTTGCCCAGGTAGTGGTCGATGCGGAACACCGCGTCGGCCGGGAAAACCGACTCGACCACGTTGTTCAGCTCGCGAGCAGTCTTGAGGTCGCTACCGAATGGCTTCTCGATTACCACGCGGCGGAACTGACCATCGTTTGGCTTGGCCAGACCACTGCTGCTCAGACGCTCACAAACCAGCGGGAACGCCTTAGGCGGGATGGATAGGTAGAAAGCGAAGTTACCGTTGGTGCCGCGCTCCTTATCCAGCTCGTCGATGGTCTCCTTCAAGCGATCGAAGGCGCTCTCATCGTCAAATTCACCCTGGACAAAGCGGATACCGTGCAGAAGCTGCTGCCAGACCTCTTCGCGGAACTCGGTGCGAGCGTACTCACGAACCGAGTCGTGTACGACCTTTGCGAAGTCCTGATCAGCCCAGTCGCGACGAGCAAAGCCCACCAGACTGAAGCCAGGTGGCAGCAGTCCACGGTTGGCCAGGTCATAAACCGCGGGCATCAGCTTCTTGCGGGAAAGGTCTCCGGTCACACCGAAGATCACCAGACCGCTGGGACCGGCGATGCGGTTTAGGCGGCGGTCATCTGGGTCACGGAGCGGGTTAACACCCGGTCCAATCTTTGCTGGGCTCATTGTGTGAGCTACTCCTTTTTAGAGGGCTTCGAAGATGCTAGCGACGTCGTTAGCGACGTGACCCAAGGTGAGAGTCAGCACGGGACGCGGCAGGGCACCGAGGACCGAAGCGTCGCCGGCTGCCTGGGAAGCGATCAGCTCACCGAAGGTGAACTCGCGGCCCGGAACTGCAACGTCTGCCTCGCCCTTTGCGACGATCTGAAGGAACACACCCTGCTTCGGGCCGCCCTTGTGGTACTGCCCGGTCGAGTGCAGGAAGCGTGGTCCCCAGCCAAATGTGGTTGGACGACCGGTGCGCTTGGCAACTGCTTCTCGCAGGTCGTAGGCACCAGGAATCGAGGTGCGGTCCAGGTAGGCCTGAACCGAAACGTAGCCGTCCTCCTGGCTGAGCGCTGCGAATAGCGCATCCAAGGCGCCCTTTACGGTGCTGACACCGCTCAGGTCCAGGCTCTGCGAACGAACTTCGATTCCGTTGTCCACGAAAGCCGGTGCGGTCGCGGCAGCGCGCTCGTTGAGCATTGCACGCGCAGCGATCTTTGCGCTCTCCACGTCAGGCTGGTCGAACGGGTTGAGCTCCAGCAGGCGGGATGCAACGACGGTTGCGTACTCCCAGAGCAGGAACTGCGCCCCGAGCGAACCCGAAACCGAAACTTCGTCTCCCGAAGCCGAGGTCGCATCCGCAACCACGCGAGCCAGCAGCAGGTCAGCAACCTGGTTCTGGACCTCGACGCTGGTGGGCTCCAAAACAACGGGCAATACGCCCTTGTCGATCTTTCCGGTGCTCTCTGCGATCAGCTGCTCGGCCCAATCGCCGAAGCCAACAATCGGAGTGCCAGCACCGATGATGCCGACCTTGTCGCGGTAGCCGCTTCCGGTTGCCTTTGCGGTTCGCGCCAAAGCAGCACCCAGAATCAGGCCAGGATTTTCGGCCGAGTCGCTAGCCAGAAGGCTAGAGACTGCCTGAGCATCTGCCAACAGGCCAGCGATGTCTGCGCCTGCCAGACCCGAAGGCACCAGACCGAAGGCAGTCAGTGCGCTGTAGCGGCCGCCAACGGTTGGGTCGGCGTTGAAGATTCGGTAACCGTCTGCCTTGGCAGCAGCCTCCATCGGTGAACCCGGGTCGGTCACGATGACGATTCGGTCGGTCACCGGAAGGCCCGCGTCAGCAAATGCCTTCTCGAAGGTGCGCTTCTGCGAATCGGTCTCTACGGTCGAACCAGACTTACTGGAAACCACGACAGCGGTGCGAGCAAGGTCACCAGACAGGGCGTCATTGATCTGATCAGGGTCGGTCGAGTCTAGGACCACGAGCTCTACACCTGCGGTGCGAGTGATGACCTCTGGAGCGAGCGAAGAACCGCCCATGCCACAGAGAACGAAGCGGTTGACTCCCTTGGCGGCGAACTCGGCCCGCAGAGCCAGAATCGGTTCGACCAGTGGAGCACTGTCATAGGCGCTGTTGACCCAGCCCAAGCGAATGCTCGACTCAGACTCGGCATCCTTGCCCCAAAGGGTGAAGTCCTTGGCCGCGATTCGGCTTGCTACCTTGTCGGCAACCAGAACTGGTACGAATTCGTTTACCGCAGCTGCCGCTGCACCCGAAGCTACTACCTTGAGGGTCATGGCTACTTGGCTGCTTCCAGCGCTGCTGCTACCGACTCAACGAGTTCGTTCCAAGAAACGATGAACTTGTCGACTCCCTCGTTCTCAAGAAGTTCGGTTACGTCGTCGTAGGACACGCCAACAGCGGCGACTGCGTCGAGGATTGCCTTCGAGTCGGCGTAGTGAGCGGTGATGCTGTTAGCCGGTACTACACCGTGGTCGTAGACAGCTTCCATGGTCTTCTCAGGCATGGTGTTGACCAGAGCAGGAGCAACCAGCTCGGTGACATAAAGGGTGTCCGAGAGGTTCGGGTCCTTGACACCCGTGGAGGCCATCAGCGGACGCTGCTTGTTTGCACCAGCGGCCTCGAGAGCTGCCCACTCGGCGTTGTCGAAGTCTTGCTCGAAGACCTGGTAGGCCAGTCGAGCGTTTGCGAGTGCAGCCTTGCTCTTGAGAGCAAGCGCCTCAGGGGTCCCGACGGCAACCAGACGCTTGTCGATCTCCAGGTCAACACGGGATACGAAGAACGAAGCAACCGAGTGAATCTTGCTGATGTCGTGTCCGGCAGCCTTGGCCAGCTTCACACCCTCGATGTAAGCGGCGATTACCTCGCGGTAGCGCTGCAGCGAGAAGATCAGGGTGACGTTGACGCTGATTCCCTCTGCGATTACCTGGGTGATGGCGCTGAGGCCAGCCTTGGTCGCAGGGATCTTGATCATTACGTTCTCGCGGTCCACCTTGGCAAACAGTTCCTTGGCCTGCTTGACGGTGTTCTCGGTGTCGTTAGCCAGACCTGGCTCGACCTCGATCGAGACGCGGCCATCGAAACCCTTCGAAGCGGCGTAGACCTCGGTGAAGATGTCGCAAGCCTCGGCGACATCCAGGGTGGTGATTTCGAAGATGGCCTTGTGTGCGTCGGCACCAGCGGCAGCTAGTTCACGAACCTGGTCGCCGTAGCCCTCGCCCTTGCCGATTGAAGCGGCGAAGATGCTTGGGTTAGTGGTTACACCGCTCACCGAGCGGTTGGTGATGAGGTTACGCAGCGCGCCAGAGCGAATGCGGGTGCGGGACAGATCGTCTAGCCAGATGCTGACGCCGTTGGCTGCCAGCTGAGCGAGAGGGGAGTTGGTCATTTGACTGATTTCCTTTGAGTTTGAAAGTTTGAAGATTGGGGGAGTGGACTAGTTCTTGCGAGCGTCCAGAGCGGCGGCAACCACGGCCTCGGCGGTCATGCCGAACTCGCGGTAAAGGGTCTTAGGGTCGGCCGAAGCACCGAAGTGCTCGATCGAAACACTCTTGCCGAATGGGCCAACGTACTTGTTCCATCCCAGGCTGAGGCCGGCCTCAACCGAAACCTTGGCCTTTACGGCGGCTGGAAGTACCTGCTCGCGGTAGGCGGCTGGCTGCTCGTCGAACCATTCCAGGCAAGGAGCCGAAACCACGCGGGTTGCAACACCCTGAGCTTCCAGCTGCAGGCGAGCCGCGACCGCAATTTCAACCTCGGAGCCGGTAGCAACCAGGATTACCTCTGGCTTGCCACTGGCTGCCTCTAGCAGGGTGTAGGCACCCTTGGAGGTGTTCTCGGCGCCAGCGTAAACCGAACCGGTCTCGTCGGCCTCGCCACGCTTGTAAACCGGCAGGTTCTGACGGCTAAGGGCCAAACCTGCTGGGCCTTGACGGCGCTCCAGCACGGTCTTCCAGGCGTAAGCGGTCTCGTTACCATCGGCAGGGCGAACCATGTCGAGGTTAGGAATCGCGCGCAGGGTCGAGAGCTGCTCGATTGGCTGGTGGGTTGGGCCGTCTTCACCCAGAGCCACCGAGTCGTGGGTCCAGACGAAGATCGACGGGATTCCCATCAGTGCGGCCAAGCGAACGGCTGGACGCATGTAGTCGCTGAAGATCAGGAAGGTACCGCCGAAGGCACGAGTGTTTCCGTGCAGGACGATGCCGTTCAGGATCGAACCCATGGCGTGTTCGCGGATACCGAAGTGAAGCACGCGGCCGTACTGGTCGCCGGTCCACTCGTGGGTCGACCACTCGCTTGGAACGAAGGACTTGGCCCCTGCGATGGTGGTCATGTTGGAGTCGGCGAGGTCTGCCGAACCACCCCAGAGCTCTGGCATAACTGCAGCAATGGCGTTGATTACCTTGCCGGATGCAACACGGGTCGAAACCGAGCTTCCGCCCTCGAACACCGGCAGCGCCGATTCTAGTTCCGCAGGGGTCTCACCCGAGACAATGCGGTCCAGCAGTTTCTTCTTGTCGGCGTTCTCCGAAGCCCAAGCGTCGAAGGCTGCCTGCCACGCTGCACGCTCACGGTCGAAACGCTCGGTGCTGCGAGTGTGAGCCAGAACCTCTGGGTCAACCTGGAAGGTCTGCTCAGGATCGAAGCCCAGAACGGTCTTCAGCGCTGCAAGCTCCTCGGCGCCAAGAGCAGAACCGTGGATCTTGCCCGAGTTCTGCTTCTTTGGCGAAGGCCAGCCGATGATGGTGCGGAGGGTGATCAGGGAAGGCTTGTCGGTGACAGCCTTGGCTGCCTGGATAGCGTTGTAGAGCTCCTCGACGTCCTCGACGTAGTTGCCGGTCTTCTTCCAGTCGACAACCTGGGTGTGCCAACCGTAGGACTCGTAACGCTTCGAGATGTCCTCGGTGAAAGCAATGTTGGTGTCATCTTCAATCGAAATCTGGTTGCTGTCGTAGATGACGACGAGGTTGCCCAGCTGCTGGTGCCCGGCGAGCGAAGCTGCCTCGCTGGTGACACCTTCCTGCATGTCACCATCACCGGCGATGACGTAAACGTGGTGGTCAAATGGGCTGGTTCCGGCTGGAGCAGCTGGGTCGTAGAGACCGCGCTCGAAGCGAGCGGCGTAGGCGAAACCGGTAGCGGATGCGAGTCCCTGACCCAGTGGGCCGGTGGTGATTTCGACACCCTTGGTGTGGCCATACTCTGGGTGACCAGGAGTTGCAGAACCCCAAGTGCGCAGAGCCTTGATGTCGTCAAGCTCCAGACCATAGCCGTGCAGGAACAACTGGTTGTAGATGGTTAGCGACGAGTGACCAACCGACAGGATGAATCGGTCGCGACCCAACCAGCGGTCCTCGCGAGGGTCGTGGCGCATGACCTTGTTGAAGAGCAAGTAGGCAACCGGAGCCAAGCTGATGGCGGTACCTGGGTGGCCGTTACCGACCTTTTCTACGGCGTCTGCGGCCAGAACGCGAGCGGTGTCTACCGCCTTGGAATCAAGATCGGTCCAGTGGAATGCTGACAAGACAGCTCCTTCTTTCGATTAGGTGAAATGAACAGTTTTTTGCGGATGTTCATTTGAGAGGCGCCGTCGCCAATCGCAGAAGCCCTCGCTGCAGCGTCAAAAGACACAAAGAAGCACCGAGTTAACTCCCTAAAAGTCTATACCCGACGGGGAAAAATGACCGATTACCCGCTGAACAAAAACAAAACAAAATGACCGTGAAGGGAGAGTAGTAAAGTGGGGCTTTACTTGCTTCGCGGGGTTCAAAACGATTTCCCGGGAACAAAGCCGAAATCCATTCGCTTAGAATTGTCACAATGTCGAAGCGCGAACCCTCTCCAAGCACGCCCGGACCGCTGGTCCGGAAGTTCAAGGCTTACCTTGCGCTGACCAAACCTCGCGTCATCGAGTTGTTGTTGATCACCACGGTCCCGACAATGATCCTGGCAAAACAGGGCATGCCAAGCCTTGTTCTTATCCTGAACACGCTAATCGGTGGAGCCCTGAGTGCTGGCAGCGCCAACGCCTTCAACTGCTACATCGACGCGGACATCGACAAGGTGATGGGGCGCACCAAGGGTCGCCCGCTGGTGACCGGAGAGCTCACCAAGCGTCAGGCCTTCATCTTCGCCTGGACCATCGGCCTAATCTCATTCGCCTGGCTGGGCCTGACCACCAACTGGCTAGCGGCCTGGCTCTCGGTGGCGGCAATTCTGTTCTACGTCTTCATCTACACGCTTTTGCTGAAGCGCCGCACCCCGCAGAACATCGTGTGGGGCGGGGCTGCCGGGTCCATGCCCGTGCTCATCGGTTGGGCGGCAGTCACGAATGACCTATCGATCGCGCCGTGGGTATTGTTCCTCGTGATCTTCCTTTGGACCCCTCCGCATTACTGGCCGCTATCAATGCGCTATCGCGAGGACTACGCCACGGCAGGCGTCCCGATGCTGCCGGTAGTTCGCGGAGACCGCACCGTTGCCGTCCAAATCATTCTTTACTCTTGGGCATTGTTCATCAGCACCCTGATACTCATCCCGGCCGGCAACATGGGCTGGATTTACACAGCAGTATCGGTGCTTTCCGGCGGCTGGTTCATGTACGAGTCCTACGTGCTGTATCGCCAGGGTGTGACCGGCACTGTAAAGAACCCGATGCGACTATTTCACGGCAGCATTAGCTACCTGACCGTTCTTTTCATTGCGGTAGCGCTAGATCCACTGATCCACCTACCGCTCTAAGGGCTACAGCTTGGCGAAGGCCAGCAGCCCGGCTAGCGCAAACATCATCGCGGCAATAACCGAGTCCAGCACCTTCCA
>JBEGRP010000010.1:0-12878 GCA_041180345.1 Actinomycetota bacterium
GTAAATTACCGTCTGCCCCTCGGTGTTCATGGCATCGGCGGCGTAAAGGTCCTGGACATCGATTTCGATCTTCTGCCGGGTAAGCAGGGCCGGTCCTCCGGCGTACATGCGGAATTCCTCGACGCGACCCGAAACACCGATGCCGGGGATTGTCATCAGGTCTTTCACCGCAACCGGTTCGATACCTCGCTTGGCTGCTTCATTCAGAACCGCCATGGCCACCGAGTGCTCGCTGGTCTGCTCCAGGCCGGCGGCAACTGCCAATAGCTCATCGTCGTTTTCCAACCCACCGCGACGAGTGATTCGGGAACCCACGAAGCCGCGCTGCCCGGTGGTTAGGGTTCCGGTCTTGTCGAAGAGGACTACATCTACCTTGCGAGCGGCTTCGAAGGCGATTCGGTTTCGGATCAGCACTCCGTTGCGAGCCGCGTTATCGGTGGTGATTGCGGTTACCAGCGGAATTGCCAGGCCTAGAGCGTGCGGGCAAGCGATCACCAGCACGGTGACGACGCGTTCCAGAATGAATGATGGCGACTGAGAACCGGTGAGTGACCAAACCAAGGCGGTCACTGCGGCCGCCGCCAATGCGGCATAGAACAGCCAACCGGCAGCTAGATCGGCCAGGCGCTGAGTCTGGCTCTTGCTGGCCTGGGCATCCGCCACCAGCTTCATGATTCCACTGATCACCGAATCCGAACCAACCGCAGTCACTCGGATGCGAATCGCACCCAACTCGGTGGAATCGGCGGCAGCCAGGAGGTCGGTGACGGTCACCTGGTCCGGCGCCTTGGCGGCATGGGCATTCACAGTGCCAGCGATTACCGCGTCCCCCTCGCCCTTTTGTACCGGCTTGGACTCACCCGTCAACATCGACTCGTCCAGGGCCGTGTGCCCCTCGGTGATAACGCCGTCTGCCGGGATGGAGGCACCAGCGCGGACCAAGACAATGTCGCCCACCTGAAGGCGGGAAACCGAGATCTTGGTGACCACGCCATCGGCCACCACCTCGGCGAAATCTGGAATCAGCCGCGCCAGTTCGCCCACCGAGTTCTGCGCTCGCATCACCGAGGACATCTCTAACCAGTGCCCCAGCAGCATGATGGTTACCAGAGCGCCCAGTTCCCACCAGAAGTCCATTCCGGTGAAGCCGAGGTTTGCCAACTGGGCCACCAGCAGGAACAGGCTGTAGGCGTAAGAGACCACTAGCGCCAGAGAAATCAGCGCCATCATCCCGGGCTTTTTACCCTTGACCTCGGCCAGACCGGACTTCAGAAATACTCTTCCACCGGTTGCAAGCAGGGCGGTTCCAAAAACCGCCGAAACGATGCCGCTCCCAGGGAATGTCAGATCGAAGTGAAGCCACTCCTGCCACATCGGTGAAAGCACGATTGTTGGAACGGTGAGCGCGAGCGCCAGCCAAAACTGCTTCTTGAAAGCTGCTGGGTGGTGATGCATGTGTTCGTGGTTATCCATGGAGCGCTCCTGACGAACTAAGACTAGGTTAAAAGCATGCGCTTGATAAAACACGGCCACGCCTGCCTGGAACTGATTGATGGAACCGAACGTTTGATTATCGACCCGGGCGTCTACACCGAGCCGTTGGAGGGCATGTCCAACGTCCAGGCCATTGTTGTCACGCACCAACACGACGACCACTGCTGGGAAGAGCAGCTGGACCGCATCCTGGCGCTAAACCCTGCGGTTCCTATCTACGCACCGAGCGACGTCTGCGAGCGCCTGGCCAAGAACCCCCACGGCGACCGCTTCAACACCGTAGCTGTCTACCACGGCGACCTACACCTGGCTGGTTCTTTCCAGTTGGAGTTCTTCGGTTCGATGCACGCCGAGATCCACCGCAGCATTCCGCTGGTTCAGAACACCGGCCTCATGGTCAATGACGAGCTCTACTACCCCGGCGACTCCTTCACCCGCCCAGACCGTCCAGTCGCAGTCCTGGCCTGCCCGTCAAGCGCACCTTGGTTGAAGATTAGCGAGGTCATGGACTTCGTGGACGAGGTCAAGCCAGCCTTCAGTTTTGCAACCCACAACATTCACCTGAGCGACTACGGGCACGCACTGAACAATGGTCGGATTCAAGCCGTCACCGAGCAGCACGGCGGCCGCTTCCAGTTCGTTCAAGTGGGCGAAGCGATCGAGTACTAGTTCAGCGACTCCACGCGGGTGGCGATGACTTCCTTGATGATTTCAACTGGTAGTTCTGGTTCATCTTGGAACCAGAGCGTGGCTCCCTTGAGCTTCAGCCACTCCGGATAAACCTCGGCAAGGTGCTCCAGCGCGTGACCGCCGTGAAAACTCAGGTGGTCCTTCCAGCCGCTGACAAACAGGCCCATCTTGCCATTGATGCGCCAACCGATGATTTGGTAGCTGATTACCGGCTGGACGCCTAGTTCCTCGGTGATGATTCGCACCACACGTCTTAGCGCCGGCTGATACTTTGCGTTGGCGTCCGCTAGGTAGCGTTCGACTTCTTCCGGACCGTACTTACTCATGAGCCCATTAAAGCAAAATCGCCCTCTCGAAATGAGAGAGCGTTTTGGGTGATTCGTTCCAATGGAACTAGCTAAAACTCTTGCTGGGGTACCTGGACTCGAACCAAGAACAAAGGTACCAGAAACCTCCGTGTTGCCAATTACACCATACCCCAGAGCATGTTTCGGGGCCGCCCGCGAGCGGCACCGACTCTCTATTGTATAGGCAGTTAGACGGTCAGGGCAAACTGCTTTAGACGCTGCAGGCTCTCGTCCTTGCCCAGAATCTCCATGCTCTCGAAGAGCGGTGGAGAGACCCTGCGCCCACTCACCGCGGTGCGAATTGGGCCGAACGCAACTCTTGGTTTGAGTTCCAAAACCTCGATCAGAGCGGTCTGCAGAGCGTTCTGAATGGCTTCGGTCTTGAAGTCTTCCGCGGCGATTGGCTCGAGCGCAGCGATTGCCGCGTTGGCAATTGCGGCAGAGTTCTCCGGGAGGCCTGCCTTGGCGTCCTCTTCAATGGTGATCTCGCTGGCCGGCTTGAACAGGAAGCCAATCATCGGGACGACCTCGCTCAGGACCACGATGCGCTCCTGAATCAGTGGGGCGGCAGCGTCGAGGATTGTCTCCTCGGTGGCGGTCAGTTCAGCACCGACAATTCCGGCCGACTGCAGGTATGGAACCAGGCGGTTCTTGAAGTCAGCGGCACCGAGTAGGCGAATGTGAGCCGCGTTGATTGCGTCGGCCTTCTTCTGGTCGAAGCGGGCTGGGTTTGGGTTGACGTTGGCGACATCGAAGTTGGCAACCAGTTCTTCCAGGGTGAAGATGTCCTGGTCTGCACTCAGACCCCAGCCCAGCAGCGCCAGGTAGTTCAACAGACCCTCTGGGATGAATCCGCGGTCGCGGTGGTGGAACAGGTTGCTCTCTGGGTCTCGCTTCGAAAGCTTCTTGTTGCCTTCACCCATCACGAACGGCAGGTGGCCGAACTGCGGAATCCACTCGGCGATTCCAGCCTCGTAGAGGGCGTTGTAGAGGGCAATCTGGCGAGGAGTGCTGGAGAGCAGGTCCTCTCCGCGAAGAACGTGGGTTACGCGCATTAGGGCGTCATCGACCGGGTTGACCAGAGTGTAGAGCGGCTGGCCGTTTGGGCGAACCACAACGAAGTCTGGGAATGAACCGGCCGGGAAAGTGATCTCGCCGCGAACCAGGTCGGTGAAGGTAATGTCCTGGTCGGGCACCCGCAGACGGAGAGCCGGCTGACGGCCCTCGGCGCGATAAGCGGCACGCTGCTCCTCGGTGAGGTCGCGCTCCGAGTTGTCATAACCAAGTTGCTTGGCGCGTCCGGCCGCCTCGTTGCGGGCATCGATTTCTTCGCCCGTGAGGTAGCTCTCGTAGATGTGCCCACTGGCCTTGAGCTTCTCGACCACGTCCAGATAGATGTCCTTGCGCTGGCTCTGGCGGTACGGCTCATTCGGCCCGCCGACGTTGACGCCTTCGTCCCAGTTGAGGCCCAGCCAATTCAGGCCGTCCAGGATCATGTCGAAAGACTCTTCGCTGTCGCGCTCGGCATCGGTGTCTTCGATGCGGAAGACAAAGGTACCGCCGGTGTGGCGAGCATAGGCCCAGTTGAACAGTGCGGTGCGGACCAGACCCACGTGCGGAGTGCCGGTAGGCGACGGGCAGAAACGCACGCGAACGTCGGCACCTTGGGCGTTAGAAACTGGGGCAGTAATTAGGGAAGACATGATGTTAAAAGTTTAGCCCGCGGGGTGCTTGGTTCCCCCGCGGGCATTTTTTTACATCTTCAGGCTATGGGCGACCGTGGCCGTGGCCGTGATTTGGCCCAGCGTGTCCACCCTTGCCTGGAGCCGGCGCGAATCGCACGTCGCCAGTGGGACGGGCGTCAAAACTCTTCCGGAAGTCACCGGTAAATACTGGAGGCATTGGCTTGAAACGCACCGAGCCGCTGCGGACATCGCCAGAGCGGCAGTCAACGCTGCGGAAATCTAGGCTGAAAGCCAAGGGTCCGCGCGCATCGTGGCTGCGAACATCGCTTGAACCGTGAGGCGCCTTGCCTTTGCCGCCCTTGTGGCCCGGTCCGACTTTGCCGGCTTTACCTTGCCAGGGCAGAGCAGTGGCGACCGGCGTGGCCGATGGGTCGGAGACCGCCGGACGAGCCTTCGCAAAGGCGGAAACTGTCTGTCCAGCCACGACAAATGCAGCGATTGCTACTGAAGCAATGACGATTTTCTTCATACTTCCATTCTGCTGGGCGGAAGCAGCCGATTTTCTTAGAGAACCTTGTGAAAACTGAGTGACTAGGCGACTGGATTGGTGAGCACGCCGATGCCTTCGATGCCGCAGCTGACGGACTGGCCGCTCTGAATCGGAGAGATTCCGCTGGGTGTCCCCGTCAGCACGATGTCACCTGGCAGCAGGGTCATGTTGTGACTGATGAATGAAATGATGCGACGGACATCAAAAATCATCGAACCGAGGTGATCGTCCTGGCGGATTTCACCATCCACCTCACTGAAGATTCGCTGGTTGGCCGGAGTCCACTCGGTCTCGACCCACGGACCGACCGGGCAGAAGGTATCGAAGCTCTTGGAACGTGCCCACTGGTCATCGGTGAACTGGAGATCACGCGCGGTGACGTCATTGGCTATCGTGTAGCCCCAAACCACACCGAGGGCGTCGTCCTCAGAAACGTTCTTGGCAACGTGGCCGATTACCAGGGCAAGCTCTACCTCCAGATCAACCTGCTTGGACTGCCAGGGCGGGACTACCGCCTGTCCAGCGCCGACTAATGCACTCGGTGGCTTGAGAAAAAGGGTTGGCTCAGCCGAACTAGCCAGACCCATCTCGGCGATGTGGTCGCCGTAGTTCTTTCCGACGCAGACAATCTTCGATGGCTGACTAGGCGGCAGCAGTTGCACCTCAGAAAGCTGCAGGTGTTGCCCGGTCGGCTCTGCCAGCTGATGCATCGGGTCTCCATGCAGCACGGCCAGATATGCGGAATCGCCCTGCCCGACCACATTTCCGAAAGCTATTGTTCCGTTGTGTTCGAACCGGGCGATACGCATTTCTAGGTCTCTAGTCGCTCAGCTTGACCAGCCAGTTGTGACGGTCTTCAACCAGACCGTACTGAATGCCGGTGAGTTCCTGGCGCAGCGATACGGTTAGCTCGCCCGCTGGCGCGTCCTCGTCACCGATGGTTTCGAGACGGCTCTTGAGCTGGCCAACCGGAGTGATTACGGCCGCGGTGCCACAGGCAAAGATCTCGGTGATGTCACCGGAGTTCACGCCGGCGCGAACCTCGTCGAGCGAGATCAGTCGCTCCTCCAGCTTGATGCCGCGGTCGCGAATCAGCGTGATAACGCTGTCGCGGGTGATGCCGTGCAGGATGTTTCCATCCAGCGCCGGGGTAGCGACGTGGCCGTCCTTGTAGACGAAGAACAGGTTCATTCCACCCAGCTCTTCGATGTGGGTGCCGGTCTCGGCATCCAGGAACATTACCTGGGAGCAACCGTTTTCGTAACCCTCGGTCTGTGCCAGCAGCGACGCAGCGTAGTTGCCACCGGTCTTGGCCTCACCGGTGCCGTGCTTGCCAGCGCGCGAACTGTCGAGTGCGATCCAGATCTTGACCGGCTTGATGCCACCGGTGAAATACGGTCCGACCGGCGATGCAATCACACGGTACTCGGCTCGGTGTGCGGCACGAACACCGAGGAAGTTCTCCGCGGCGATCTCGAACGGGCGGATGTACAGAGTCTTCTCGTTTACCGGCTGCGGCACCCAGGCACCGTCGACTGCGATGAGCTGCTTGAGGCTCTCCACGAAGATTTCTTCCGGAACCTCTGGCAGGGCCATGCGGTGGGCGCTCTTCTGAAGGCGCTTGGCGTTGGCGGTTGGGCGGAAGGTCCAGATGCTGCCGTCTTCGTGACGGTAGGCCTTGATGCCCTCGAAGATCTCCTGACCGTAGTGCAGCACTGCTGCGCTCGGGTCCATCATGATTGGGCCGTAAGGCTCAACGCGGGCGTCATGCCAACCCTGGTCTTTAGTCCAGGTGACCACGATCTGGTGGTCGGTGAAGTTGGCACCGAAGACCGGAGCCTCGAGGATTGCCTCGCGCTCGGCGTCTGGACGCGGGTTGCTGTTCTTGATGACAGTCCACTGGTAGGTCATGTTCTTACTTTCCGTGCTCGGCGCCTTCGTTGGCGACGGACACAATTCTTTTTACAGGTGAGCGAAGATGCTCTTCGCAACCTCGGAGGTCGAACGCTTCTCGGTGCCGCGGCTGGCCAGATCGGCTGCCACCGCACGCTCAATTCGCCCTGCGGCCACCGGGTTCTTCAGGTGGTGCAGCAGCATTGCCGCGCTGAGGATTGCGGCAGTTGGGTCGGCAAGGTTTTTGCCTGCGATGTCTGGAGCCGAGCCGTGAACTGGTTCGAACATGCTCGGGAAGTCGCCGTCCGGATTGATGTTTCCGCTGGCTGCCAGCCCAATGCCACCGGTGATTGCGGCGGCGAGGTCGGTGAGGATGTCACCGAAAAGGTTGTCGGTCACGATTACGTCGAAGCGCTCTGGATCGGTGACCATGAAAATGGTGGCTGCATCAATGTGCAGGTAGTCGTGAGTGATGCCAGGGTATTCCTCGGCGACGCGGTTCACGATCTTCTGCCACATCGAGCCGGCGTGAACTAGAACGTTGTGCTTGTGAACCAGGGTGACCTTCTTGCGGTCGCGAGTGCTGGCAAGTTCAAAGGCGTAACGCACGGTTCGCTCGACCCCAAAAGCGGTGTTGACGGAAACCTCGTTGGCAACCTCGTGCTCGGTGCCGACGCGAATCGCGCCACCGTTTCCAACGTATGGTCCCTCGGTGCCCTCGCGGACGACCACGAAGTCGATCTTGCCCGGGTCGGCCAGTGGGCTAGTGACACCCGGGAACAGGCGGCTCGGGCGCAGGTTGATGTAGTGGTTGAAGGCGAATCGCAGCTTCAGAAGCAGACCGCGCTCGAGAATTCCGCTTGGAACCCGAGGGTCGCCAATGGCTCCCAAGAGGATGGCGTCGTGCTGCTTCAGGTTGTTCAGGTCGGAGTCGGTCAGGGTCTCGCCGTTGGCTAGGTAGCGGCGCGCACCCAGGTCATACTCGGTGGTTGCAAAGGTCACACCGGAACCACGAGTCACGAGCTCGATGGCCTCCAGGGCGTACTTGGTTACCTCTGGGCCGATGCCGTCGCCGCCGATGATGGCGAGGTTGTATTCACGAGTCAACTGAACTGCTCCTCAAGCAAGTATTTAGAACAACTTTACCTGTTGGAAAGGGTGCCATTCCGCCTGAAACCAAGGGTTCACAGCGGTTTTTCGGCGAATAGAACCACGGTCACCGACGGCTTCGGGCCGTCGCTAGTGCGGACCTTGCCATCGCGGTTTTCCAGGGTTATGACTCGAAGGCCAAGCTGCTTGCAAAGTGCGGTCAGCGATTCCACCGAGGGTAGGGTGTCCGGGTTCTGCGGGCCATGGCTGTTGTGCTGGATGTTTTCCAGGGCGTGCCAGACCCCCATCAGGTGCCCTCCGGGTTTGAGTGCAGCGACGGTTCGCTCCATCGCCTGGGCGAACTGGTGCGAATAAATGTGCAGGTATGCAACAACCGCCAAATCCACCGAGGCGGTCTGAGCGGTGAACTCCAAGGCGCTCTGACAGGTGGTGACCAGGCGGTCTTCCACACCTAGTTCCTTGGCAAGCAGAACCGCCTTATCCAGAGCATTCTGAGCGAAATCGATGTTTTCGACCTGCCACCCCTGCTGCGCCAGCCAAACCGAGTTGCGCCCTTCGCCGCCCGCGACATCGATCGCCTTGCCGGGTTTGAGCCCCTGACAAAACTCGACCACGAACTGATTTACAGCTTTGGTGTAGACGTACTCCTCGGTGTCGTACTTCTTGATCCAGGCGGTGGGGTCCATGGCTAAAGACTAACCAACCGGAATGCGGTAATTTGGGAGGGAATCTTTTCCCGCACCCAACCGAAGGAAATCCCATGGCCATCGAAGTTTCGATTGACGACCTAGCCCGCGAAATCGAGAACGGCTCGTACGTCTTGGACGTGCGCGAGGACGACGAATGGGCCGCCGGACACGTTCCAACCGCTCATCACATTCCACTGGGAGAGCTGGAGGCTCGCATCGCTGAGGTAGAGGATGGCAGCCGCGTCTTCGTCATCTGCCGCTCGGGTGTTCGCAGCCAGAAGGGTGCCGACATCCTCTTCAATAACGGCATCGATGCCGTTTCGGTTGCCGGTGGCACCATGGGCTGGATCGAATCCGGTCGCGCCGTCGAGTAACTCCGTACCACCGAGACAGGCACTGGCAGTACCTGTATCAACCAAACTTCCCTCACCCTCTTTTGACCCGGCGTTTATTGCCTAGTCTGAGAGGGTGAGTTCATCTTCTGGCGCCTCGCCAACCGCATCCACCAAAAACGGCCTAACTTTGACCGTCATTTCGCTTAGCTACTTGATGCTGGTCATGGACCTCTCGGTATCGGTCACGGCACTACCCGTGATTCAACGCGACCTCGGCTTTACCACCGCCAGCCTGTCTTGGATTCAGAACGCCTACACCCTGATTTTCGGAGGCTTCCTTATGCTGGGGGCCCGGCTGGGCGACATCAATGGTCGGCGGCGGCTATTCCAAATCGGCCTGATTTCCTTTGTGCTGGCATCGCTTTGGGTTGGTGTCGCACCGACTGCCACCACGATGATTATTGGCCGCATCCTTCAGGGACTGGCCGCCGCAATATTGGCACCCTCGACTCTGGCGTTGCTTTCCACCAGCTTTCCAATAGAACCGGCCCGAGGTCGAGCCCTGGCAGTCTATGGCTCTATCACCGGCAGCGGAACCACACTTGGACTGGTGCTCGGTGGCCTGATTGCCGGCACGATTGGCTGGCGCTGGGCATTCTTGATCAACGTGCCCCTGGGTCTGGCGCTTGTAGCACTGGCTAAGAAGTCGTTGCCTGAAACCCAAAAGCATGAAGGCAAACTTGACATCCTAGGCGCGCTGACTTCCACGCTGGGAATGAGCTCGGTGGTATACGGATTGATCAGCTCGGCCGAAAAGGGCTGGGCGGACGCCGCCACCCTGGTCACTCTCTTTGGCGGGCTGGCGGTGCTGGCGTTGTTCCTGTGGATCGAATCCAAAGTTTCGAGCCCGCTCCTCCCGCTTCGGCTGTTTTCTAGTGCCCAGCGAAACGCAGCGAATGGTGCCCGCGCACTGTTTGTTGGTTCCATGGCAGGATTCTGGTTTTTTGGCTCGCAGTTCCTTCAGAATTCTCGTGGGCTAACCCCATTCGAGACGGGTTTAGCGTTCTTACCGATGACCCTGGCTAGTTTCACGATTGCGTTTTTTGTTCCACGGCTCTCCCGCCGCTTCGGTGACGCCCCATTCTTGGCTGGCGGTCTGGCTACGGTGATGATTGGAACCTATCTGCTGGGTAATGCCACGGCCAGCGGAAATTACGCTCTGGTGCTGGCACTTCCACTGATGCTGATCGGGCTGGGCCAGGGCGCCGCAACCATCCGCCTAACCTCTGCCGGTATTGCAAACGTTTCGCCCGCGGATTCAGGTGCGGCTTCCGGCATCGTAAGCGTTGCAGTTCAGTTGGGAAGTTCGCTGGGGCTTTCCGTTTTGGTGGCTATCGCGAGTGCTTTGAGCCTGCAAAACGGCACTGCAGCCGCCCAGAGTCAGCAGAACCTGCAGTCGGCCCTTCACGCGGGAGCCGGGCTTGTTTTGCTAGCCCTAGCCTGCGTTGTGATTTGGGTACTTCCTAAAGTTCGAAACAAATAACTCTTACCGGCAACCGCCCCACTACAAGGAGTAATACATGAAGGCAACACTGCTTTACGGACCAGGCGACGTTCGCGTCGAAGACTTGGCTTACCCCGTAGTTACGAACCCAAACGACGCTGTGGTGAAGGTCACCCTCGCCTGCATTTGTGGTTCGGATCTTTGGGATTTCAAGGACTCTGAAACGTTGGAGACCGGACGGCCCCGAGGACATGAGTTCCTGGGAATTGTCGAATCGGTGGGGTCTGAGGTCAGCACTGTCAAGGTGGGCGATCTGGTGGTGGCACCGTTCGTCGCTTCCTGTGGCACCTGTGACCGCTGTCAAAAGGGTCAGTTCACCAGCTGCCGCACTATCGGTTTCTTTGGACACGGCGGCGAAGCCGGTGGCCAATCCGAAGCCGTTCGAGTTCCTCACGCCGACGGCACCCTGGTGAAGCTTCCGGTTGCAGTCGACTCTCCCCTGCTGCCATCACTGCTGACCCTCAGTGACGTGATGTGTACCGGACACCATGCCGCCGTGACAGCAGGTGTCAAAGCCGGTGACACTGTTGCGGTAATTGGCGATGGAGCGGTTGGCTTGTGCGCCGTCATCGCGGCGAAGCGCCTGGGCGCCGCACGCATCATCCTGCTGGGACGCCACGAAGATCGCACCAATCTTGGTCGCGAGTTCGGTGCCACCGATGTGGTGCCAGAGCGCGGCGCCGACGCAATCGCAGCTGTCAAGTCGTTGACCAATGGTGATGGTGCGCTTCGCGTGCTGGAGTGTGTGGGAACCCAGGACGCCATCGATACCGCGTTGGCGATTGTCGCAGACTTCGGATTTGTCGGTCGCGTTGGTGCAAGTCAATACGAGAAGATCGACTTCGGATTTGGCCCACTGATGAGAAACGTGAGCATCTCCGGTGGTGTGGCTCCGGCCCGCGCTTACATCGAAGAGCTCATGGTGGATGTTCTGAACGGGTCCATCAACCCGGGAAAGGTTTTCGACCTGGAAGTTTCGCTCGATGATGTTGCTGCGGGCTATGACGCCATGTCAAACCGTACCCACCTGAAGGTTTTGGTTCGCCCCTAGGTAGGCAGCTAGTTAGCCTTCGAGAGCCGCATCCGCAGGGGTGCGACTTTCGTATTCGGAAATGCGCAAGAGCTTGAGCCCGTTTTCTGCGGCCGAACCCTTCTCTGCGAAGTAGGTGTTTAGACGCAGGCCTTCGTCCTGGGGTAAGTCCAGAGCTTCATAGTGAAGTTCCAGCAGCCCTACCTCAGGATGATTGAAGCGTTTGGTGCCGGTGCGGTGTTCGAAAACGTTGTGGGTCGCCCAGCGGTGACTGAAGAACTCGCTCCTGGTGCACAGTTCACCGATCAGGTCGGTAAGTGGCTTGTCGTAAGGGTCCTTGATTGCCTGGGCACGCAAGACGCCGACCGTATCGGTCGCCACTCGTTCCCAATCAACAAAAAACTCGCGACCGGCCGGATCTAGGATGCAAAAGCGCGCCAGATTAGGTCGCTCTCCCTGCGTTGCAATCATCGGTGCGAAAAAGTTTCGAGCCAGTCGGTTCATGGCCAAAATGTCCATACGGCCGTTGCGAATGTACATCGGCACGTCCTCGACGGAATCCAACAGGCGCAGCAGTCCGGGGCGAACCTGTGCCGCCTTTGGTTTGGTTGGGGTTCGCAGGCTGGGGTTGGAGAGTGCCACCAAGTTGTTCAGGTATTTGACCTCGGCCTCATCCAGATTCAACACCCTGGCCAAACCAGCAATGACACTGTCAGACACTCCCCTGAGGTGGCCGCGTTCGATGCGCGTGTAATAGTCCACGCTCACTCCAGCCAACATCGCCACTTCTTCGCGACGCAGACCGGCCACGCGACGATTCTCGCTAAAGGTAGGCAAACCGGCGGCTTCGGGAGTGATGCGGGCGCGGCGACTGGTGAGAAACTCACTGATTTCTTTGCGCAGGTCCATGGGTTAAGGCTATCCCCACCGAGACGGCGTTCCCAGCGGGCAAAGAGACCCTGCCAGTACCCCTCTAGGCGGCATAATCTCCCGGAATTGCCAGAGGGGTGCCGGACGAACCGGCACCCCTCTGTAACGCTTGACTAGTTCTGAACCAGGTCGATTGCGCGCATCTCTTCGGCCTGGATCTCCTTGCGGACGCCCTCGAGAATGTCTGCGTCAACCTTGCTGTCAACGGTGATCACCGAGAGGGCCTTGCCGCCCTTCTGCTGGCGAGCAATCTGCATCGCGGCGATGTTGATGCCGGCGTCTGCGAAGGCCTTGCCGTAGACCGCGACGATGCCTGGGCGGTCGGTGTAAACCATCAGGACGAAGTGCTCGGCGACTGCCAGCTCGACGTCGTAACCGTTGATGTTCACGATCTTCTGGTGGTGCTTTGGACCAATCACGGTACCCGAGACGCTGGCGGTGGTGCCATCGGCGAGGGTTGCCTTGATGGTGGTCACGTTGCGGTACTCATCGCTCTGAGTGTCTACGGTCAGCTTGACGTCAACACCGCGGGCCTGGGCCAGCAGCGGAGCGTTCACGTAC
>JBEGRP010000011.1:0-14631 GCA_041180345.1 Actinomycetota bacterium
AGTTGGATCACAATCCTCAAGAGGCGCGAAGGTTTCCGAGCCGCATTCCACAATTTCGAGATCGCTCGAGTGGCCGAGATGACCACGGACGAGGCAGATTCGTTGATGTTTGACTCCGGAATCATCCGCAATCGCGCGAAGATCGAGTCCACGATAAAGAACGCCAGACTGGCCCTGGAACTACCGGGAGGGTTGTCTGACTTTGTTTGGCAGTTTGCCCCCGAACGCGGAAACCACACCACGAATCCGGTTGATTTCTACTGGCACACCGAGAGCGAAGAATCCCGCGCACTGAGCAAGGCGCTCCGCCAAGCCGGCTTCGGGTTCGTTGGGCCAACCACTATGTATGCCTTGATGCAGGCCACCGGGATGCTGAACGACCACACGCCGGAGTGCTTCCGTCGAGAACAGCTTCGCTAAATCAAGGCTAGCGCTGGGCTTTCTTGATCTGGTCGGTGACCAAGGTTACCTGGCCGCTCGCCTCATCTCCATGCAGTTCCATGCCCACGCTTGCCGCGATTTGGGCCAGGTCTTGCAAGGTTTCAGGTGCTCGCTCAGCAGTCAGGATTGCGCGAACCAGCAACCCCTTGGCTCGCTTATTGAAGTGGTTCAACGCCCTCAGCTGGCCATCGCTCTCGCGTGACACCACCTCCACCCAAACAGAAGGTACGTCTGCAGGAATAGGCGCTAACGCAACATATGCCTTGCTCCGCAGATCAACAATCAGCCCCTGAGAAAGCCTGCGAAAGATCGGCTCGTGAGCAACAGGCCAGACCTGCTTCAAACTGGCACCCGGCAGACTCACCGAAGCACCCAGACGGTACGCGGGAATGAGGTCGGTTGCCGGAATCAAACCGAAGAGGCTGCTCTGGATTAGAACTGACTCTTTCGCTCGCTGCCAGGCCGCCTGGTCAAGCGGTTGCTCGGTGCCGGTAAATCCGCCGTGAACGGCGTCATACAGGGTTCCGGTGTAGCGCTCCAGGGCCCGCATTGTTGGCCCAGTCTGGACCTCCAGGTTTAGGGCGATGTCGGCTAGCTGCTTGGGGCTAAGTTTCAGGGTTGAGGCCGCAATCCTGGGCTTTTTGCAGAGCTTAACGAGTGCCTTGTAAACCTGGTCACGAGCCGGATTCAGCCCGCCAAAGGTCAGCGCCACCTGCTGCACGGTGAGCCCGGTGCCACCGAGGGCCTTGGTCTCGCTGGGTGGCAGAAGGAACAACATAAGACAAGCCTAAACTTGTCTGCATGGTCAAACTGACGAAGATCTACACCCGTACCGGCGACGAGGGAATGACTGGCCTGAGTGACTTCAGCCGGATTCCTAAGACCGATCCGCGCATCGAAGCCTTTGCCGATGTGGACGAGGCGAACAGCGCCATCGGTGTGGCCATTTCTCTGGCACACGGCGAGTTTGACGCAGAGACTCTGGCATTGCTGCTCCAGATCCAGAACGAACTCTTCGACCTGGGCGCCGATCTGGCCACCCCACTGCAGCAGGATTATGAACATCCACCACTTCGGGTCGATGAGAAGTGGATTGGCGCACTCGAAACCGCCATTGATTCCTACAACGAGCGACTGCCGAAGCTTGATTCGTTCATTCTTCCTGGTGGTTCGAGTCTTGCGGCCGGTCTGCACCTGGCCAGGACGGTAGTACGCCGGGCCGAACGCGCCACCTGGCGAGCGATCGAAACCTACGGAATAGAACCAGCGAAGAAGGGACACCCCGGTGGCGTGAGCCCGGCAGCTGCAAAGTACCTGAATCGCCTCAGCGATCTGCTCTTTGTGCTGGCACGCTGTGCCAACCTGAACCACGGCGGCGACGTCAAGTGGGTACCGGGCGCTAACCGCCGTTAGGGAAAAGCGACGGGCCAGCTAAGCCAACCCGCACCTGGAACTTAAACAAGAATCCCCGCACCTGAGGTGCGGGGATTCTTAATGAAGCTTGAGCCTAGGCCAGTGCCGCCTTGCGAGCAACGATGGTTACAACGTTGTTCTCGACCGACAGGAAGCCGTCCTCGGCGTTGGCAACGATCTTCTCGCCCTCTGGAAGGGTGATTCGAACTTCACCCTCGGCCAGGATGGCCAGCAAAGGCTCGTGACCGGCCAGCAGACCGATCTCGCCCTCTACGGTCTTGGCGATGACCATCTTGGCTTCGCCGGTCCATACGGACTGCTCAGCCGAGACCAGGTCTACGCGCAGGGTGTTGGTTGCCATGACTACTTGCTCTCTGCCTTGATCTTCTCGTTGGCCTGGATGAGGTCATCAATGCCACCGATGTTGAAGAATGCCTGCTCGGCGAAGTGGTCGAACTCACCGCTGGCGATCTTCGAGAATGCCTCGATGGTCTCCTTCAGTGGAACGGTCGAACCTGGAACACCGGTGAACTTGGTAGCCATGTAGGTGTTCTGCGACAGGAAGCGCTGGATACGACGGGCACGCGAAACGGTAACCTTGTCCTCTTCCGAGAGCTCGTCAACACCGAGGATCGCGATGATCTCAGCGAGGGTCCAGGATTCGCGAGGTCGAAGCCAGTGGGTCCACAGCTGGGTACAGACCCATCGAAGCGATCTCACGGGAGAGCTCGGTGGTTGCATCCAGGTGGGCGAAGGTGGTTGCCGGGGCTGGGTCGGTGTAGTCGTCAGCAGGAACGTAAATAGCCTGCAGCGAGGTAATCGAGTGACCACGGGTCGAGGTGATGCGCTCCTGAAGGAGACCCATCTCGTCGGCCAGGTTTGGCTGGTAACCCACGGCAGAAGGCATACGGCCCAGCAGGGTCGAAACCTCGGAACCGGCCTGGGTGAAGCGGAAGATGTTGTCGATGAACAACAGCACGTCCTGCTTCTGAACATCGCGGAAGTACTCCGCCATGGTCAGAGCCGACAGTGCAACACGAAGACGGGTGCCAGGTGGCTCATCCATCTGACCGAACACGAGGGCGGTCTTGTCGATAACGCCCGACTCGGTCATTTCGTCGATGAGGTCGTTACCTTCACGGGTACGCTCACCAACACCGGCGAATACCGAAACACCATCGTGGTTCTCGGCAACGCGGTAGATCATTTCCTGGATCAGAACGGTCTTACCAACACCGGCACCACCGAACAGACCAATCTTTCCACCCTGTACGTATGGGGTAAGAAGGTCGATGACCTTGATACCGGTCTCGAACATGGTGGTCTTCGACTCGAGCTGGTCGAATGCAGGGGCCTTGCGGTGGATCGGCCAGGTCTCCTTGACCTCGATCTTCTCGCCTGGTGCTGCGTTCAGAACCTCACCGGTTACGTTGAAAACGCGACCCTTGGTGACGTCACCAACTGGCACCGAGATAGGTGCGCCAGTGTCGGTCACCGAACCGCCACGAACCAGACCATCGGTCGGCTTCAGGGCGATGGCGCGTACCAGGTCGTCACCGAGGTGCTGAGCAACCTCGAGAGTCAGAGTGGTCTTCTCGCCATTCAGGTCGATCTCGGTGGTGAGAGCGTTATAGATCTCAGGGATCGCGTCGTGAGGGAACTCGATGTCCACAACTGGACCGGTCACACGAGCAATACGACCCTGAATGTTCTTCTCGGCCATGTCTCTTTCTTTCTCTTAGTCTTCGCTAGTGGCGACCATTGCGTCGGCGCCACCGACAATTTCGGAAATCTGCTGGGTAATTTCGGCCTGACGGGCCGCGTTGCTGAGGCGGGTGTAGTTGTTGATCAACTTCTCGGCGTTGTCGGTCGCGCTCTTCATGGCCTTCTGGCGAGCGGCGTGCTCGGAAGCAGCCGACTGCAGCATGGCGTTGAACAAGCGGGTCTCGACGTAAACCGGGAGCAGAGCGTCCAGAACCTTGGTGGCATCTGGCTCGAACTCGTACAGCGGGAACACCTCACCCTGGCCAGCCTCGGCCTCCGCGAACTCTAGCGGCAGCAAACGAACTACCTCAGGAACCTGCGAAACCATGCTGACAAAGCGGTTGTAGATGAAGTGGATCTCGTCAACGCCACCGTCAGCTGCCGGGGTGTTGAAAGCATCGATGACTGCGTCGGCGATTTCCTTGGCGGTGTCGACCTTAGGCAGGTCGGTGCCACCGATCCAGTTCTTGAGGAAGGCGCGGCGACGGAAACCGAAGTAAGCGGCTGCCTTGCGACCGACCAGGAAGTAAACAACTTCCTTACCCTGCGAAACCAGGAGCTTCTCGAGGGACTCGGCTTCCTTCAGCACGCTGCTGGAGAAAGCACCAGCCAGACCGCGGTCCGAGGTGAAGATGACGACCGCTGCGCGCTCGATGGTTGCTGGCTCGGTGGTCAGCGGGTGGTCCACATTGCTGTAGGTAGCCACCGCAGAAACCGCACGAGTCACGGCCTTGGCGTATGGAGTGGCCGCAGCTACGCGCTGCTGTGCCTTGTAGATACGCGATGCCGAGATCAGCTCCATGGCGCGGGTAATCTTCTTAGTCGTCTTGGCAGATTTGATTTTCTGCCGGTAGACGCGAAGTTGCGCTCCCATGTCTCTCCTTGTGTCCTAAATCCGTAAGAGGTTCGTCAGTGATCGCTTAGCGACCCTTGACGATCTTCTCCTGGTTGACCTCACCGGCAGGGAGTGCCTCAACGGCAACCGATGCCAGTGGAGCACCCTCGTGGGTGGCGAAGGTCTTCTTGAAAGTTGCAACAGCGGTCTCGAGCGCGGCAGTGGTGTCGTCGTCGAGGTTGTTGGTCTCACGGATGGTGGTCAGCACCGAGGTGTTGCGACGCAGGTAGTCCAGCAGCTCCGACTCGAAGCGCAGTACGTCACGGACTGGAACCTCGTCCAGCTTGCCGGTGGTACCTGCCCAGATCGAAACGGTCTGCTCCTCAACTGGGTATGGCGAGTACTGAGGCTGCTTCAGCAGCTCGGTCAGACGTGCACCACGCTCCAGCTGCTTGCGGCTAGCTGCATCCAGGTCGCTCGCGAACATTGCGAATGCCTCAAGTGCGCGGTACTGGGCCAGCTCAAGCTTCAAGGTACCGGATACCTTCTTGATGCCCTTGACCTGTGCGGCACCACCAACACGGGAAACCGAGATACCTACGTCGATAGCTGGACGCTGGTTCGAGTTGAACAGGTCCGACTGGAGGAAGATCTGACCGTCGGTGATCGAAATCACGTTGGTTGGGATGTATGCCGAGACGTCGTTTGCCTTGGTCTCGATGATTGGAAGACCGGTCATCGAACCAGCACCCAGCTCGTCGTTCAGCTTGGCACAACGCTCCAGCAGACGGCTGTGTAGGTAGAAGACGTCACCTGGGTAAGCCTCGCGGCCTGGTGGGCGGCGGAGCAGCAGCGATACTGCACGGTAGGCCTCGGCCTGCTTCGACAGGTCATCGAAAATGATGAGGACGTGCTTGCCGCCGTACATCCAGTGCTGGCCGATGGCCGAACCGGTGTAAGGAGCAAGGTACTTGAAACCAGCTGGGTCAGAAGCTGGCGAAGCAACGATGGTGGTGTACTCCAGTGCGCCGGCCTCTTCCAGTGCGCCCTTTACGGCTGCAATGGTCGAACCCTTCTGACCGATACCGACGTAGATGCAGCGAACCTGCTTCTTTGGGTCACCCGAAGCCCAGTTGGCCTTCTGGTTGATGATGGTGTCGATGGCAATTGCAGTCTTACCGGTCTGACGGTCACCGATGATCAGCTGACGCTGTCCGCGACCGACTGGAATCATGGCGTCGATTGCCTTGATACCGGTCTGCAGTGGCTCGTGAACCGACTTACGTGCCATAACGCCGGGAGCCTGGAGCTCCAGGGCGCGGCGACCCTCCGACTTGATGTCACCGAGGCCGTCGATTGGGTTACCCAGTGGGTCAACAACACGACCCAGGTAGGCGTCGCCTACTGGAACCGAGAGAACCTCGCCGGTGCGGCGAACTTCCATACCCTCGCGGATGCCCTCGAAGTTACCCAGAACAACAACACCGATCTCGCGCTCGTCGAGGTTCAGGGCCAGACCCAGGGTGCCGTCCTCGAACTTCAGGAGCTCGTTAGCCATTGCGCTTGGCAGGCCCTCTACGTGTGCGATGCCGTCACCGGCGTCGATTACGTAGCCGACCTCGTCGCGCGAAGCAGCGGCTGGCTTGTAGGACTCAACGAAGTCCTTCAGCGCGTCGCGAATCTCGTTCGGGCTGATCTTCAAATCTGCCATCTCGTTCCTCTTCTTCTGGGCCCAATCGTGATTGGGAACCGGTTGATCGTTTTGCGGGCTTACGCCAGCGAAAGCTTTGCTTGGTTCAGGCGAGCGACAACGCTGCCATCAATGATTTGGTCTGCGATCTGAACGCGGATGCCACCGATTACCGAGGCATCGTGTTCGATGTTGAGCTTTACTGCGGTTCCGTAGGTCTTAGCCAGCACCGCGGCCAGACGCTCAACCTGAGCGCTGCTGAGATCCTTGGCTACGGTCACCTTGGCGACCAGCGACTCGGCTACCTGAGCGATGATCTTGCTGTACGAGTCGAGCACCAGCGAAGTGCGGCGCTTACCCGATGCAACGACTGCCTCGCGAATCAGAGCAGCACCCTCCGCAGAAGCGTTGCCTGCCAGAAGCTTGTCCACAAGGGCGAGGCGGGCCTCGGTGCTTGCGGTCTTCGAGGCGAGAGCGAACTGGAGTTCCATGCTCTCGTCGATTGCCTGCTGGAAAGCGAATACCTCGGCAGCCAGTGCGTCGACCTTGCCGGTCTTGGCTGCCAGGTTGGCGATGACATAAACACCCAGCTGTTCGATGGCCGACACGAGGTCAGAGCCCTTCGACCAACGGAGTGCAACCAGGCTGGTCACGAAGCCAAGCACGTCGGCCGAAGTACTCTTACCGAATACTGCGGCGACTGCGCCGGACTTTGCGTTCACCTCGGCGGAAGGGTCCGAGAGGAGACTACGCAACTGAGCCGAACTTGCAACCGCACCCGATACTGCGAACAGCTGGGATGCAAATGCTAGGTCGGCCTTGGCGAGCAGCGGCTGAAGAGCCTGCTTTGCACTCGCGAGTGACTGCCTGGTTGAACTTGCCATTGCTTACTTCTTTACTTGCTTGCCTCGAGCTCGGCCAGGAACTGGTCGACTACGTCCGATGCAATCTTGTCGTTCTGAAGGCTGGCGCCCACTACGCGCGAAGCCAGGTCGATGGCGATACCGCCGACCTCGCTACGAAGCGAAATGAGTGCCGCCTGGCGCTCGGCTTCAATCTGAGCCTTTGCGGTGGCGGTGAGGCGTGCAGCTTCGGCAGCGGCCTGCTCCTTGAGCTCTGCCAGAATGGCGGAACCCTCGGCGCGTGCCTGCTCGCGAATCTGCGATGCCTCGGCGCGAGCAGCTGCCTGCTCGGCCTCAATGTTTGCGGTCTTGGCTGCTGCCTCGGCCTGGGCCTTCTCGGCTGCCTCTAGGCGGCCTTCGATGGCTTCGGTACGGGCATCGAGGTTCTTCTTGAAGTTAGGTAGAACCTTGGTCCAGAAGAACACCAGGAGGATCGCAAAAACCACCGATGACCAGATCAGGTCGGCACTGCTTGGGAGGAGCGGGTTATGAGTTTCGCCCTCCGCCGCGGCTGCGACGATGCTGTGAATCATCATGATTTAGGAATTCCTGACTTCGATTAGACGCCGAAGATGAATGGGGTTGCGAGACCGATCAGTGCCAGTGCCTCGGTGAAAGCGATACCCAGCCACATGGTGACCTGGAGCTTTGCTGCGAGTTCTGGCTGGCGTGCGATGCTCTCGATGGTCTTGCTGACTACGAGACCTACACCGACACCTGGGCCTACTGCTGCCAGGCCGTAGCCGATGACTCCGAGGCTGCCCGAAACGCCTGCTGCGATGGTAGTTACGTCCACTTGATTTTCCCTTCCGTGGTTTTTGACCTGGTGGTTACCAGATCGATTAGTGCTCGTCCGCCAATGCCAACTGAATGTAGACAGTGGTCAGAAGAGTAAATACATAGGCCTGCAGGAACGCCACCAGAATCTCGAAGAGAGTGAAGACGAAACCGAACAGGAATGTGCCGGCACCGAAGAACTTGAAACCGCCCTCGGCCTGGAACAAGAAGAACTGGGTTGCGCTGAAGCAGAGAACCAGCAGGAGGTGACCAGCGATCATGTTCATCGTGAGACGAAGAGCCAGAGTTACCGGACGAAGAATGAAGGTCGAGAGGAACTCGATCGGGGTTACCAGGATGTAGAACACTGGCGGAACACCGGCTGGGAATAGCGAAGCGGTGAAGAAGTGGCCGCCGTGCTTCTTGATTCCGGCGTAGATGAAGGTTACGTACGCGGCAAGCGCCATGACGATTGGCAAACCAATCAGCGACGAACCGGCGATGTTGAGGCTTGGGATGATACCGGTGATGTTCATGCCCAGGGTGGTGAAGAAGATGGTCGCCAGCAGCGGCAGGAAGCGGTTGCCGTCCTTCTCACCCAGCTGGTCGTGTGCGATGGACTTACGAACGAAGTCGATCGAAATCTCGCCCATCAGCTGGAAGCGGCCCGGAACGAGCTTGCCTTCCTTGGCCGACTTCTTGAACTTGCCAGCCCAGAGTGCGAAGACGATTACCAGCAGGGTGGTAACGAGGATGCGAATCAACATGATTCGGTTCATCTCGTATGGGGTGCCAGCGAAGAGAACTGCCTGAGGGTAGAACTCGTTGATACTTGGCGCTTCAAAGCCCGAATTTTCAGAGGCGACGATACCTGGCATGATCAGGTTCAGTGCGTGTACCAAGGGCTTGTACTCCTGCTGTCTAGGGCGGTCTAAAGTCACCTTTTCAGGAGACGATTTAGGCGTGCTAAACCCCGTGTGAAACCACGGGAGATGTCTCTAGTTTATAGGGAAACTTTGGGGGTGAAACGGGCTTTTTTGATTTCTAGGCTTCGATTGGCAGGCGGGCCTTCAAAAAGACCCAGGAATCGATACCAAGCGAGCCCAAAATGCTCGCAACCAGGGTGAAGAACAACGTCGGTCCGTTGATGAAGTCGGCGTGACGTAGTACTCCGACAATGATCAAGAAAATCAACACCTTGAGGATCCAACCACCCAAGACCACACCGTAGAAACCACCGAGGTTGAGCTTGCCGCCCAACCAGACGCTCAGCGCGGTCAGGCTGACGAAGGCGAAGGCAATTGCGGCTCCGATGAGGGCACTGATCAATCCGTTGATTCCGGCCAGCGCCGAGCCAAGAAGGCTGGCAATCACGGCAATTGCGGCGATCAGCAGGGCGCCCCAGCCCAGCACCTTCTTGAACATGGCTGCGACGCCAGTGGTGGTTGCGGTTGCCATTTAGGTCTCCTTCGGGGCCGAGAATACCGGCCAGACGGTGTAGGTGAGGGCGGCCAGTAGACCTGGCACAAAGAACCAACCGACCTGTTCGGCTGGGATCAGGAAGAACAGCAGGCAGGTGATGGAAATCAGTGCGGTCCAGACGTAGAACACCAGCACCGAGCCCAGGTGGCTGTGACCAAAGTCCTGCAGTCGGTGGTGAATGTGGTTCTTGTCGGCCGCGAAGGGGCTCTTGCCGGCGCGAAGGCGACGAAGCACGGCCAGCGTGAAGTCCAGCAGGGGCAGCACCAGGATTGCTAGCGGCAAAATCAGGGGCAGGAAGGCCGGTACCGCATTTGACTTGCTGGTGATGGTCGGGTCGATCTGGCCGGTCACGGTCAGCGCCGATGTGCTCATCAGCAGACCCAAGAGCAGGGCACCACCGTCACCCATGAAGATTTTGGCCGGACGCCAGTTCCAGGGCAGGAAGCCGACACAGACACCGACCACGCAGGCCGAAATCAGGGTGGCCAGGTTGAAGTAATTGGTGGGCGTGGTCTGCTGAGTCAGCAGATAGGCGTAAGTGAAGAACACAGCGGTGCCGATCAGCACAACGCCAGCAACCAGACCGTCTAGGCCATCGATGAAGTTCACGGCGTTCATAACCAGCACGGTGATAAACACGGTGACCACCAGGGAGACACCGAAGGATCCTATGGTGAGGCCGTCGATCGGCAGGGACACAATCTGAACGCCCTGCCAGGCCAACAGACCGGCGACTAAAAACTGACCGGCAAGTTTGAGGGTCCAGTCCAGGTCGTATAGGTCATCGAAAAACCCCAGCAGGTTAATGGCGACGGCACAGACCAGAATCGTGACTATTTTGGTGGGGTCCGCGAAGACGCTGTGGAACCAACCCAGTAGCGACGCGACCCCGATGGAGACCGCAAAGCCAAGCATCATTGCGATGCCACCGAGCCGTGGGGTTGGGCGACTGTGAGCATCGCGAGACCGGATTGCCGGGTAAATCTTGAAGCGGTGAGCCAGCTTCAGGACCAGCCAGGTGGCACCAAAGGTGACCAGGGCGGCAATCAGGGCAATCAGCAGATAGGCGCGCACTACTCCCCCAGCAAATCGCCGGCAATCAGAGCGATCTGATCACGAGTTAGTGCGCCCTGGCGAACGATTCGGATCTTGCCAGTGGTCTGAACGGCACCGTCCACCACTTGGTCAACGAGGCCAGTCAAGTCCAGGATGGTGCTGGCTTCGCCCTTGGGTGAAGTGCCCGCATTCAGATAAACCGAGACCGACTTACCCAGGTAAGCCGCGGCCTGCTCGCAGGTCGTGGCTGCCGGCTCGCCGGTCAGGTTGGCGCTGGAAACCGCCAGCGGACCGGTCTCCGCCAGAAGGGCTAACGCAATCTTGTGGTCCGGGACGCGCAGCGCCACGGTTCCCTTGGTCTCGCCCAGGTCCCAGCGAAGGCTGGGCTGAGCCTTCAGGATCATCGTCAGCGCTCCTGGCCAGAAAGCCTTGGCTAACTTGTTGGCGACCTCGGGAATCTCGGTGGCCAGACCCGGCATGGTTTCAGCCCCGGGAATCAGAACCGGAGGCGGCGACTGGCGACCACGGCCCTTGGCGGCAAGAAGTGCGGCTACCGCGGTGGCATCAAAGGCGTTGGCCGCAATGCCGTAAACGGTGTCGGTCGGCAGCACAACCAGTTCGCCGCGCTGCAAACCAACCTTGGCAAGACGCATCCCGGTGAGTAGGTCGGTGTCCTCGGAGCAGTCATAAAGAGTTGGACTGTTTCGGTCGTTTGCCATGGTCACCTCGGTTCTCAAGTAGCCGGTTTAGAAGCCAGTTTAGGGACGAACTGCGCTCACCACGCGGTCTCGTTGGTTGAAGTCTTGATGCTGCTGCACCTGAAGCCAACCATCGCTTCGCAGCAATTCAACCACCGATGGACCCTGAATGTCGGCATGTTCCACGGCGAAGAAGCCGCCGGGCTTTAGGAGCCTAAGGCCGGTCTTGGATGCCGCGCGAACCAAATCAAGGCCATCTTCACCGCCATATAGGGCCAGTGCCGGATCGTGCAGTGCCACTTCCGGGTAGATCGGAACCATGTCCACTGGGATATACGGCGGATTGGTCACGACGACGTCTACCAGCCCGTCGAATTCGGCGAAGGCAACGCGAAGGTCACCCTGTCGCAGATTGGCATCGGCGCCTGCGGCTCGATACTTGTCGAAGTTCTTGGTGGTCCAAGGGTATGCGTCCTCGGAGTACTCAACGGCGTGGATGGTCGCACCAGGGACCTCGGTGGCCAGGGCGAGTGCTATCGCGCCACTTCCGGTTCCAAGGTCGATGCCCAGCGGCCGCTCCCCCGCCTTGACAGTGGTTTCAGTCGCAGCACGCAGCGCATCGATGCCCAGTTGCGCCAGCAGCTCGGTCTCTGGGCGAGGAATAAAGACGCCCTTACCCACCGAGAGTTCGAGATTGCGGAAATAGGCTCGTCCGGTCAGGTGCTGGAGTGGCTCGCGCGCGGCACGACGATCGGCGAAAGCGAGAATGGTCTCCAGTTGCTGGGGCTCGGCCACGCCCTCGGTGATGATCTGGGCACCGAGTTGGCCGCGGTTGATTCCCAAGACCTCTGCGATCAGGACTTCGGCCTCGACGTTCGGGGCCTCGATGCCAGCCTGAGCAAACTGCTCGGTGAGCTGGCTAACCAGCGCTCGCAGCAGCATTTGGGCTTACTTTTCGCCGGTCAGGGCTGCCAGACGCGACTCTTCGTCCATCTGAATCGCGCTGTCGACGACTGGCTGCAGTGCACCATCCAAGACGGTGTCGAGGTTGTAGGACTTGTAGCCGGTGCGGTGATCCGCGATGCGGTTCTCCGGGTAGTTGTAGGTGCGGATTCGCTCTGAACGGTCCATCGAACGAACCTGGCTCTTACGCGCCGCAGACTGCTCAGCTTCGATGGCTTCCTGCTGGGCCGCTAGAAGGCGAGCACGGAGCACACGCATCGCCGCTTCACGGTTCTGCAGCTGCGACTTCTCGTTCTGCATCGAAACTACGATGCCGGTGGCAAGGTGAGTGATTCGAACCGCAGAGTCGGTGGTGTTTACCGACTGACCGCCCGGACCAGAGGAACGGTAGACGTCAATGCGGATGTCGTTCGGGTGGATCTCGAGCTCTTCCGGCTCGTCAACTTCTGGGAAGACCAGAACGCCAACGGTGGAGGTGTGGATGCGGCCCTGGGTCTCGGTGGCTGGCACGCGCTGAACACGGTGCACACCGCCCTCATACTTCAGGCTGGCCCAAACACCCTGGGAAGGGTCGGTGGCGTTGGACTTGAACGCAATCTGAACGTCCTTGTAGCCACCGAGGTCGGACTCATTCTTGTCCAGGATCTCGGTCTTCCAGCCGCGGCTGTTGGCGTACTGAAGGTACATGCGAAGCAGATCCGCAGCGAACAGAGCGGACTCCGCACCACCTTCACCACCCTTGATTTCCATGATCACATCACGGCCATCGTCTGGGTCACGCGGAATCAGCAAGCGACGCAGCTTTTCGTTGGCTGCGTGGAGCTTTTCCTCGGTGGCGGGAACCTCTTCGGCGAATGCTTCGTCTTCCTTGGCCAACTCCTTGGCAGCCGCCAGGTCGTCGTTCAGCGCTAGCACGTTCTCGTAGGCCGCAACCACGGCCGAGAGCTCGGCGTAGCGACGGTTCAGCTTCTTGGCCAAGGCCTGGTTAGCGTGCACCGAGGCGTCGGAGAGCTGCTCCTGCAGAGCGGCGTGTTCCGCTAGAAGGGGCTGTACGGAATCGAGCATTTCGAAGTTGTCCTGTTATCTAGGAGCGAATGATTTGGCCGGCCTGAACCGGTTGGGATTATTCGGCGTCGCTGCCCTGAGGAACTGGCATCGACTTCTGGACCTGCATCAGGAACTCGACGTTGCTCGAGGTCTCCTTCAGGCGGCTGAGCACGAGCTCGAGAGCCTGCTGCTGCTCCAGACCGGCAAGTGCGCGGCGAAGCTTCCAGACAATCTTGGTCTCGTCCGGGCTCATCAGCATCTCTTCGCGACGGGTACCCGAGGCGTTGACGTCGACGGCTGGGAAGATACGCTTGTCGGCCAGCTGACGGCTTAGGCGCAGCTCCATGTTGCCGGTTCCCTTGAACTCCTCGAAGATGACCTCGTCCATCTTGGATCCGGTCTCAACCAGAGCGGTAGCCAGGATGGTCAGCGAGCCGCCATCCTCGATGTTGCGGGCAGCACCGAAGAAACGCTTTGGTGGGTAGAGTGCCGACGAGTCGACACCACCGGAGAGGATGCGACCCGAGGCAGGTGCGCTCAGGTTGTAAGCGCGGCCCAGACGGGTGATCGAGTCCAGCAGAACAACGACGTCGTGACCCAGCTCAACTAAACGCTTGGCGCGCTCGATTGCCAGCTCGGCAACGGTGGTGTGGTCCTCGGCAGGGCGGTCGAAGGTAGAGGCAATGACCTCACCCTTGACGGTGCGCTGCATGTCGGTAACTTCTTCTGGGCGCTCGTCAACCAGAACCACCATCAGGTGAACCTCTGGGTTGTTCTTGGCGATGGAGTTAGCGATTGCCTGCAGAACCAGGGTCTTACCGGCCTTCGGAGGCGAAACGATCAGACCACGCTGACCCTTACCGATTGGCGAAACCAGATCGATGATTCGGGTGCTGAGCTTGTTTGGCTCGGTCTCCAGGCGCAGACGGCTCTGTGGGTAGAGCGGGGTCAGCTTGCCGAACTCGACACGCGACTGTGCCTGCTCGATGGTCAAGCCGTTGACGCTGTCGATGCGGACAATTGCGTTGAACTTCTGGCGACCCTGGCCCTCGCCATCGCGTGGCTGGCGGATGGCACCGACGACGGCGTCACCCTTGCGCAGGCCGTACTTCTTGACCTGGTTCAACGAAACATAGACATCGTTTGGACCTGGCAGGTAGCCGGTGGTGCGCACGAATGCGTAGTTGTCCAGGACGTCGAGAATACCGGCGACCGATACCAATACGTCGTCTGGCGAAATCTCTGGCTCAGCCTCATCACTGCTGTTGGCGTTGCCGCCGCGGCGACGGTCACGATCGCGGTAGCGGTCGCGGTTGCGGTTGCGGCGGCCGCCACGACGCTCGTCGTCGAAGTCGCGGTCACGGTCACGATCGCGGTTGCGGTTGTTGTTGCCACCCTCGCGCTCGCCACCCTCGTTGTTGTCGCGGTCGCCACGGCTCTCACCGTCGCCACCGTCGCGCGAACCGTTGTTGTCGCGGTTGCGGTTGCGGTTGCGGTTACGGTTGTTGCGGTCGCGACCGCCCTCACGCTGCTCGCCTTCGCCGTTTCCGGAGCGCTCGCCGC
>JBEGRP010000012.1:0-14713 GCA_041180345.1 Actinomycetota bacterium
AACTCGCGACGCATACGGTCAACAAGGATGTCGAGGTGGAGCTCACCCATGCCCGAGATAACGGTCTGGCCGGTCTCTGGGTCGTTCTCAACGCGGAAGGTTGGGTCTTCTTCTGCAAGCTTCTGAATTGCGAGACCGAGCTTCTCCTGGTCGCCCTTGGTCTTCGGCTCAATTGCAACCGAGATAACAGGCTCTGGGAAGGTCATCGACTCGAGAACGATCTGGTTGTCTGGGTCACACAGGGTGTCACCGGTGGTGGTGTCCTTCAAACCGATCGCTGCATAGATGTGTCCGGCGGTTACCGACTCAACAGGGTTTTCCTTGTTGGCGTGCATCTGGAACAGCTTTCCGATGCGCTCCTTCTTGCCCTTGGTCGAGTTGACAACCTGGTCGCCCGAGTTTGCCTTACCCGAGTAAACACGGATGTAGGTAAGACGACCGAAGAATGGGTGCGACATGACCTTGAATGCAAGTGCCGAGAATGGTGCATCGGCGGTTGCGTCACGGGTGAGGCGCTTCTCTTCGTCGCGTGGGTCTCCACCCTCAACCGATGGAACGTCCAGCGGCGATGGCAGGTAGTCGATAACGGCGTCGAGCATTGGCTGAACACCCTTGTTCTTGAAGGCCGAGCCACAAAGAACCGGGTAGATCTCGCTGTTGACGGTGAGCTTACGGATTGCAGCCTTGATCTCTGCAACGGTCAGCTCTTCGCCACCGAAGTACTTCTCCATGAGTGCTTCGTCGGTCTCTGCAACGGTCTCGAGCAGAATCTGACGGTAGTGGTCAGCCTTCTCCTTGAGGTCGGCAGGAATCTCTTCGACGTTGTACTTTGCACCCATCTCGACGTCTCCGCGCCAGGTCAGTGCGCGCATCTCGACGATGTCAACGACACCCTCGAACGACGACTCTGCACCGATAGGAATCTGGATTACGAGTGGCTTTGCACCGAGGCGCTCAATGATGGTCTTTACGGTGAAGTAGAAGTCTGCACCGAGCTTGTCCATCTTGTTTACGAAACAGATGCGAGGAACGTTGTACTTGTCAGCCTGACGCCAAACGGTCTCTGACTGAGGCTCAACACCTTCCTTGCCGTCGAAGACAGCAACTGCACCGTCGAGAACACGCAGCGAACGCTCAACCTCAACGGTGAAGTCAACGTGTCCAGGGGTGTCGATGATGTTGATCTGGTTCTTGTTCCAGAAACAGGTGGTAGCAGCCGAGGTAATGGTGATACCGCGCTCCTGCTCCTGCTCCATCCAGTCCATGGTGGCTGCACCATCGTGCACCTCACCGATCTTGTGAGTGATACCGGTGTAGAACAGGATTCGCTCGGTGGTGGTGGTCTTACCGGCGTCGATGTGCGCCATGATGCCGATGTTACGAACCTTGTTCAGGTCGGTGAGCACGTCTTGTGCCACGGTTCCTCCGTAAGTTGAGTGTGTCTAAAGAAATAGGTACATCCGCCTGTTGAACCAGAGGTTAACAGGCGGATGCCTTTGCTGATTACCAGCGGTAGTGTGCGAATGCCTTGTTGGACTCGGCCATCTTGTGGGTGTCCTCGCGACGCTTTACAGCTGCGCCCAGACCGTTCGATGCGTCCAGGATCTCGTTCATCAGGCGGTCGGTCATGGTCTTCTCACGACGAGCCTTAGCGTACGAAACCAACCAACGCATAGCCAGGGTGTTGGCGCGGTGCGCCTTGACCTCGACTGGAACCTGGTAGGTGGAACCACCGACGCGGCGCGAACGAACCTCGACGGTTGGACGGATGTTGTCCAGAGCCTTCTTGAGGATCGAAACGGCGTCGTTGCCAGCCTTGGTCGAAGCGCCCTCGAGGGCACCGTAAACGATCTGCTGTGCGAGCGACTTCTTGCCGTCGAGCAGGATCTTGTTGACGAGCTGGGAAACTACTGGCGAGCTGTAGACCGGGTCGGCTACTACAGGACGCTTGGAAACTGGACCCTTGCGAGGCATTACTTACCCTTCTTTGCGCCGTACTGGCTACGAGCCTGCTTACGGTTCTTAACTGCCTGGGTGTCTAGTGCACCACGGACGATCTTGTAGCGAACACCAGGGAGGTCCTTAACACGACCACCGCGAACGAGCACCATCGAGTGCTCCTGGAGGTTGTGGCCCTCGCCCGGGATGTAGGCGGTTACTTCAATGCCGTTGCTGAGCTTGACACGAGCCACCTTACGCAGAGCCGAGTTTGGCTTCTTTGGGGTGGTGGTGTACACACGGGTGCAAACACCGCGGCGCTGTGGGCTGGCCTTAAGCGCAGGGGTCTTGGTCTTGCTGACCTTAGCCGTGCGTCCCTTGCGGACCAACTGCTGAATTGTTGGCACTACTTCTCCTTGTTAGAGCCCGGACCAATGATTGGACCGGAGATTTTTGCTTGCAAGCATCGGTGTATTCGCATCAGAGCGAAACAAATACAACCAAATTTCTGGTGGTGACCCGCCGGAGCGTTCTACGCTGTCTCGGTACGTCCTGTGTGCCTTAGCACACGCTCGTTTAAGAGTAGCGTAGGACGCTCCGTCGGGTCAAATGGTTTTTAGTTAGTTCTCTTCTGCTGCAGCCTCGGCCGAGTCGCCTGCGTAGGACTCGATCGAAGTGAAGCTGAGGTCGGTGTGGCTGAAGACGTTGTCGTAGTCGTAGCTGTCGTCAGCACTCGGTGCCGCCCAGATACGGTTTGGATACTTCTCGTTCTTCGCCTCTTCGGTGGCGTCAACCTGGATGTTGCGGTAGCGCGACAGACCAGTACCGGCAGGGATGAGCTTACCGATGATGACGTTCTCCTTGAGGCCAACCAGCTTGTCGGACTTGCGGTCCAGAGCTGCCTGAGTAAGAACTCGGGTGGTCTCCTGGAACGAAGCGGCCGACAGCCACGACTGAGCAGCCAGCGAGGCACGGGTCATACCCATGACTTCCTGACGTGCCGAGGCAGGCTTCTTGCCAGCCTCAACAGTGGCGCGGTTGAGCTTGGTGAACTTGACGCGGTCGACGATCTCACCAGGCAGCATCTCGGTGTCGCCCGATTCGATGACGGTAACCTTACCGAGCATCTGACGGACGATAACCTCGAGGTGCTTGTCGTGCAGTGGTACACCCTGCGAACCGTAGATCGCCTGGACACCGCGGATGATCTCGGCGGCTGCCTCACGGGCACCCTTGATCATCAGAACCTCGTGAGGAATCGGGGTACCGTCAACCAGCTGGTCTCCGGCCTCGACAACCTCGCCCTTTTCAACCAGCAGGTCATCCATGCTGTTCACCGAGGTGATTGGCGCGAATGGCGATAGCTTCTTGAAGGTCTTGCTGGTGGTACGGCTGAACGAGTAGCGAGCTGCCAGTTCGGTAGCTTCCTTCTCGGCCTGCTCACCGTTTGGACGCACGTAGACGTCGTACTTGGTGGAGCTTCCCGAACCGGTTACCTCGACGATGTCGACGGTACCGCCCCAGAATGCCATGACGCCAACCTTGCCGGCCTGACGCCAACCAACACGAGCCTCGAGGAGGTCGGTAACACCGTTCAGACCCTGGGTGATGTCGTACGAAATCAGACGCTCTACACGAACCTTCTGACCACCGATCGACTTCAGAATGGTCTGCTTCTTGGCGTTCGATGCGGCACCACCGGTGTGGAAGGTACGCATGGTCAGCTGGGTACCAGGCTCACCGATCGACTGAGCGGCGATGATACCGATGGCCTCACCCTGCTCAACTGGGTCACCAGTTGCGAGCGAGTCACCGTAGCAAGCGGCACAGATGCCCTCTTCTGACTCACAGGTCAGAACCGAGCGAACCATGACCGACTCCTGGCCAGCGGCCTTGAGCAGTGCAACCAACTTGGCGTCGATTGCCTGGCCAGCCTTGGCGATGGTGTCCTTGCCAACGACAACGTCGTTCAGCAGGTTACGGTGCAGGATCGAAAGCTCTACCTGGTCATCGTCCAGCAGGTCCTTCTCCAGACCGCGGCTGGTGCCACAGTCCTCGACGCGGATGATTACGTCCTGAGCGACGTCAACCAGACGACGGGTCAGGTAACCAGCGGCAGCGGTCTTCATCGCGGTGTCCGCGTTACCCTTACGGGCACCGGTCGCGTTGATGAAGTACTCGTTAGCGGTCAGACCCAGCAGGTAGTTACCCTTTACTGGCATCGGAGCGAAGTCACCGGACGAGGTGGTTACTGGACCACGCATACCGATGATCGAACGAATCTGCAGCCAGTTACCACGCGCACCAGAGGTCACCATCTTGAAAATGGCGTTGTCTGCTGGGATCGAACCCTGCAGGGTGGTCTGGATGTCGTTGGTCTGCTTGAACCACAGTGCACCGAGCTTGTCGCGGCGCTCCAGGTCGTCAATCAGACCGTTCTCGTAGGCTTCCTGAATCTTGGTGTGCTCTGCCTCGGCGGTCTTGATGGCCTTGGCGCGCTTCTCTTCGAACTCTCCCGAGTCGAAGGTTGCGTCCGAAACTGCCATCGAAACACCGGAGCGGGTTGCCCACTTGAAACCGGCATCCTTGATGCGGTCAAGCGACTGAGCTACCTCAACGCGGGAGAAGTTCTCGACCATCTCGGTGATGATCTTGGTGATCTCCTTCTTGCCAACCTGACCCTCGGTCCACTCGAAGCCCTCTGGGAGGGTGTCGCGGAACAGCACGCGGCCAAGCGAGGTGCCCTTGCGGATCTCGCCGTTGACGCGGATGTTGATCTGGTCACGGAGGTCCAGCATGCCGCGGTCGAATGCCATCTGAGCCTCAGCTACCGAACCGTAGGTCTTGACCTTCGACTCGTCGGCTGCTGGCTTGAGGTCGGTCAGGTGGAACAGACCGATGATCATGTCCTGCGAAGGAACCGCAACTGGGCGGCCGTCCGAAGGCTTCAGAATGTTGTTCGATGCCAGCATCAGTACGCGGGCCTCGGCCTGAGCCTCGACCGACAGTGGTACGTGAACTGCCATCTGGTCACCATCGAAGTCAGCGTTGAACGCAGCACAAACCAGTGGGTGCAGCTGAATAGCCTTACCTTCAACCAGCTGTGGCTCGAAGGCCTGGATACCCAGACGGTGCAGGGTCGGTGCACGGTTCAGCAGAACCGGACGCTCGCGGATGACCTCTTCGAGGACGTCCCAAACCTGCGGACGGCTGCGCTCCACCATGCGCTTCGCGCTCTTGATGTTCTGAGCAAAGCCCTGGTCGACCAGACGCTTCATGACGAATGGCTTGAAGAGCTCCAGTGCCATCAGCTTTGGAAGACCACACTGGTGCAGCTTCAGCTGAGGACCGACAACGATAACCGAACGACCCGAGTAGTCAACACGCTTACCCAGCAGGTTCTGACGGAATCGACCCTGCTTACCCTTCAGCAGGTCGCTGAGCGACTTGAGGGCACGGTTACCGGTTCCGGTGACTGCGCGGCCACGGCGACCGTTGTCGAACAGTGCGTCGACGGCCTCCTGAAGCATGCGCTTCTCGTTGTTCAGAATGGTCTGAGGAACTGCACCGAGGTCGATGAAGCGCTTCAGACGGTTGTTGCGGTTGATCACACGACGGTACAGGTCGTTGAGGTCGGAGGTCGCGAAGCGGCCACCGTCCAGCTGAACCATTGGGCGGATCTCAGGCGGCAGAACTGGAAGTACATCCAGAACCATCGAGTGAGGCGCGGTGTCGCTGTTGATGAACGACTGAACAACCTTCAGACGCTTGATTGCCTGAGTCTGCTTCGCACCCTTGTTGGTTGCGATCTCCTCGCGGAGCTTGGCAGCCTCGCCGTCCAGGTCGAAGTCGACCAGAACGCGCTTTACAGCCTCGGCACCGATCGACAGGTCGAAGTAGTCACCGTACTGGTAAGCGAAGGCGTCGAACAGGTCGTCGTTCTGGATGAGCTGGCCAGGCTTGCTGGTCAGGAACATGTGCCAGGCGTGCTGCTCGCGGAACAGGCTCTCGCGACGCTCGCGACGGCCGTACTCGCGGACTACCTTCTCGGTCTTCTTCTTGAATTCCTTCATCAGGCGGTCGATTTCCTTGCCCGCAGCTGCGTCGCGGACAACCGGTGCATCGGTTCCCTCGGCCTCGGCTGCGGCTGCAGCGGCGCGCTTGCCGCTCCAGTAGGACTCTGGGCTCTTCTCGTGAGCTGCAACCAGCTGCTCGAGGCTCTTGGTGAACTGAGCGTCAACCCAGATCGGAGCCTCCCACAGCTTGTCGCTGTTCTGGAGCACCAGACCGTGCGCGTTCAGCGCGGCGATCTCGTCGGCAGCCAGCTCCTGGAGCTGAGCGTCACGCTCGTCCAGGATGTCGGCTACGCGCTGCAGGTAGTCCTCGCGAACCAGTGCGTAGTCAGCGACCTTGTCGTCCTCGTGTACGTCCATGACGCGGTAGGCGGCAAAGTAGATGATCTTCTCAAGGTCCTTTGGAGCCATGTTGAGCAGGTAGCCCAGACGGCTTGGAACACCCTTGAAGTACCAGATGTGGGTAACTGGGGCTGCCAGCTCGATGTGACCCATGCGCTCACGACGAACGCTCGACTTGGTCACCTCTACACCACAGCGCTCACAGACGATGCCCTTGAAGCGGACACGCTTGTACTTTCCACAGGAGCACTCCCAGTCCTTGGTTGGACCGAAGATCTTCTCGCAGAAGAGTCCGTCCTTCTCAGGCTTGAGGGTTCGGTAGTTGATGGTCTCAGGCTTCTTTACTTCACCGTGGGACCAAGAGCGGATGTCGTTGGCGGTTGCTAGGCCAACGCGGAGGGCGTCGAAGTTTTCAACTTCCATGTTTTTTCCTTATTCCTAAATCTCTGACTTGATCCGGGTTTAGAACTCGGTGAATTCGTTGTCGATAGCGCTGTTCTCGTTGCGGGACAGGTTGATGCCCAGCTCCTCGGCAGCACGGTCGCCCTCGTCGCGGTCTTCCTCGCGGAGTGCAACCACGTTGCCGGCGGCGTCGAGAACCTCGACGTTCAGGGCAAGCGACTGCATTTCCTTGGCAAGAACGCGGAACGACTCTGGGATACCAGGAGCCTGGATGTTCTCGCCCTTGACGATTGCTTCGTAGGTCTTAACGCGACCGGTGATGTCGTCCGACTTGATGGTCAGGAGCTCCTGCAGGGTGTGAGCGGCACCGTAGGCCTGGAGGGCCCAAACTTCCATCTCACCGAAGCGCTGTCCACCGAACTGGGCCTTACCACCGAGTGGCTGCTGGGTGATCATGCTGTAAGGACCGGTCGAACGAGCGTGGATCTTGTCGTCAACCAGGTGGTGCAGCTTGAGCACGTACATGTAACCAACCGAGATGGCCTCTGGGAATGGCTCGCCGGAGCGACCATCGAACAGACGGGCCTTACCCTTTTCGGAAACCAGGCGAACGCCGTCGCGGTTAGGCAGGGTGCTACCCAGCAGACCGACAACCTCGTCCTTGCTAGCGCCGTCGAAGATTGGGGTTGCAACCTTGGTACCAGGTGCACCTTCGTGCATCTCGGCGACCAGGCTCTTAGCCCAAGCAGCGGCGTCGTCGACCTTCCAACCCTGGCTGGCGATCCAGCCCAGGTGGGTCTCCAGAACCTGACCGAAGTTCATTCGACCTGGGATACCCAGCGGGTTCAGAACTACGTCAACTGGAGTTCCGTCCTCGAGGAACGGCATGTCTTCAACAGGGAGGATCTTGGAGATAACACCCTTGTTTCCGTGACGACCAGCAAGCTTGTCACCCTCGGTGATCTTGCGCTTCTGGGCGATGTGAACGACTACGCGCTTGTTTACACCAGCACCGAGTTCGTCACCCTCGTCGGCCGAGAAGACCTTGACGCCGATGACGGTACCTTGCTCGCCGTGTGGAACCTTGAGCGAGGTGTCGCGAACTTCGCGGCTCTTCTCGTTGAAGATTGCACGGAGCAGACGCTCTTCTGCGGAAAGCTCGGTCTCACCTTTTGGAGTGACCTTACCGACCAGGATGTCGCCAGGGCGAACCTCGGCACCGATGCGGATGATACCGAACTCGTCCAGCTGAGCCAGGGCCTCCTGAGAGACGTTTGGCAGGTCAGCGGTGATCTCTTCGGCACCCAGCTTGGTGTCGCGCGAGTCAACCTCGTACTCCTCGATGTGAATCGACGAGAGGGTGTCGTCCTTGACCAGGTTCTGGCTCAGGATGATGGCGTCCTCGAAGTTGTGGCCTTCCCATGGCATGAATGCAACCAGGAGGTTCTTACCCAAGGCGAGCTCACCGTTCTCGGTGGCTGGACCATCGGCAAGGACGTCTCCGGCCTCAACGCGCTGACCAACCGAAACGATTACTCGCTGGTTGATTGCGGTGCCCTGGTTCGAGCGCTCGAACTTGCGCAGTACGTACTGCTTGACGCCACCCTTGTCCAGCTGGACGGTGATGACATCTGCGTCTACGTCCGAAACCACACCGGCTTCGTCGTTGACCAGTACTGCACCGGAGTCGATCGCGGCAACGCGCTCCATACCGGTTCCGACGAATGGGCTCGAGCTGCGCAGCAGTGGAACTGCCTGACGCTGCATGTTGGCACCCATCAGTGCACGCGACGAGTCGTCGTGCTCCAGGAACGGAATCAGCGAGGTGGAAACCGAAGCCAGCTGGCGTGGGGAAATGTCAACGTAGTCGACGTCCTCGGCAGCAGCCTCGACCACGTCGCCGCGGTAACGAGCGATAACACGCTTCTGTGCGAAGGTCTTGTCCGACTTCAGCTCGACGTCGGCGCCAGCGATGGTGTTGCCATCCTCGGCTGCGGCGTCAAGGTACTCGATGGTGTCGGTGACCTTGCCGTTTACTACCTTGCGGTACGGGGTCTCGATGAAGCCAAAGGTGTTGATGCGTGCGTACGCGGTCAACGAACCGATCAGACCAATGTTTGGACCTTCTGGGGTCTCCACTGGACACATGCGGCCGTAGTGCGAAGGGTGTACGTCACGGACCTCCATCTGGGCACGCTCACGAGCGATACCACCAGGACCCAGGGCCGACAGACGACGCTTGTGAGCGAGACCTGCCAGTGGGTTGTTCTGGTCCATGAACTGCGACAGCTGGCTGGCACCAAAGAATTCCTTGATTGCCGAAACCACTGGGCGCAGGTTGATCAGGGTCTGAGGGGTGATGGCCTCGATGTCCTGAGTCGACATACGCTCGCGAACCACGCGCTCCATACGGCTCAGACCGATACGAATCTGGTTCTGGATCAGCTCGCCCACCGAGCGGATACGACGGTTCGAGAAGTCATCGATGTCGTCGGCGCTAACGGTGATGCTGCTCTTCTTGCCAGCCAGGTTCAGGTCGAACTCCAGGCGGACGTTGCTGGTAGCAGCGCTGTTCTTGATCGAAAGGTCGAACATCAGCAGGTACTTCAGGGTAGCTACGACGTCGTTCACGGTCAGGGTGGTAGCGTCGGCTGCCTCGCTGATACCCAGCTTGCGGTTCAGCTTGTGACGACCAACCTTGGCCAGGTTGTAGCGCTTGGTGTCGAAGTAGGTGCTGCGCAGCCACTGCTCCGAAACCTCGGCACCGGCCTGCTCGCCGCGGACCTTGCGGTACAGCTCGCGAAGCGCGTCTTCCTTGGTAACGATTGGGTTAGCGAAGACCTTCGACTTGTCGTAAGCCAGGGTGTTCTCGATCAGGTCGACGTCGAACTCCCAGCCATAGCTGCTGGTCTCGACTGCGGTCTTGATGTCCGAGAACTCTTCGCGGATCTGCTCTTCGGTCAGGCCCAGAGCCTTCAGGAAGATGGTGGCAGAAACCTTGGTCTTGCGGTCTACCTGGACCTGCAGGATTGGCTGGCCGAAACGTGCAACCGGCTTGCGCTCGTCCTTGACCCACTCGGTCAGGAACTCGAGGTACGAGCCACGGCTCGGGATGATCTGAGCCTTGTTGTTGCGGACGTCCAGGTTACCGGTGGTGTTGGTGGACACCGAGAAGTAGACACCAGGCGAACGGACCAGCTGCGAGACAACCACGCGCTCGGTGCCGTTGATGATGAAGGTACCCTTTTCGGTCATCACTGGGAAGTCACCCATGAACACGGTCTGAGACTTGATCTCACCGGTCAGGATGTTGATGAACTCCGCCTTGATGTAAAGCGGACGGGTGTAGGACTTGCCCTTCTCCTTGCACTGCTCAGGAGTGAACTGAGGGTCGTCCAGCGATGGCTCCATAAATGCGAGCTCCATCTTGGAGTCCTGGGCACTGCCAGCAGAGTCGGTGATAGGCGAGATCTCCTCGAAGATCTCCTCCAGACCGTTCTTTGCATCCGGGCCAGCAATCTGGCGCCAAGCGTCGGTGCCAATTAGCCACTCGAAGCTTTCGGTTTGCAGGCTCAGCAGATCAGGAACCGCAATCGGCTCCTTTACCTTCGCAAACGAAGGGCGCTGGGCCAGTCGGTCGTTCTTAATGGTCTTAGCGGTTTTCGCAGCCAAAGAAAATCCCTCCAGGGGTGGGTAACTCAAGGGGTGAGTGGATGGGAGATCGCCGCCCAAAATAACGCCGAAATATGCGTTACGCGTGCCGACCACCATATGAGGGCACAGTTAGGGAGCAAACCTCAACTCTATAACGATTTGGGGCAAGTTGTAAACACTCTTTTCAGAATGCGCCAAAAACTTTTCGATTTCTGCTATACGCAGCCGAAAACCGCCTCTCGTTGGCTAATTTCACCGAGTTCAGGGACCTAACAGCTGGTCAGATACATGGTGATGGTGTCTTCCCACTCCTCGGCATCCGGGACGCCGACCACCACTCGGTTGTACTGGTGACCGGTGAGGTTGATCTGCAGCACCTGATTGCCCCGAGTCCAGGAAACAAAGGCGTTGTCGCCCTTCCACTTATATGTGCCGGCCACAACAAGCCCGGGTAGGCCAGTGCCGGGAACCCTGAGCCCAAGACCGGTCCACCACTTCGGGCCTAGAACTTCGGCTCCGATGATGTTCCGCAGGGGGATCACCAGGTCGCCGTGCAGGGCAGCAAGTTTTTCGCCCGCGGAGAGAGTGATGTGTAGGTCGGTGCCTTGAAATGCGACGTTTGGCATGTGTCTAGTATCCGCCTGTATGACCGTCCGCGAAGAACTCAGCCCTTGAATTTGGCAGGTATGGCCGCATCTAGCACCGGGGTCAGATGACGAGCAAATGCCTTGGACATGTGACTGTGATCCTTGTACACGACTATTCCACCGATAACCGGTTGGCACAATTTGGGCCCACAGAATGAATTCGTGAAATCGGCGATTTTCACGTTTGTCATACCGCGGACGGCGGTCGGCATCGGGTCTTTTGGAGTTAGAGCCTCATGCCGAGGGCGGGCGCATGCAGCCCCCGCAGTCCTGGGGTTTTCGCGAATGCAGCGCTGAAAACCTGAAGCGGGCTTCGGATTGTCTCTAATCACTAGCAGCCTGGCTCCGGTTTTCGTTATGGCCGGAACGGCTTCCCGGAATGAAGTCGCGAACGACTGGTAACCGTGGGTCACCAGGGAAGAACTAGCGGTGACAATCAAGTCGAACTTCGGATTGGTGGCGAGGTAACTTTGCAACTGCTGGTTCCAGCTCTTGCAGGTTTCTGACGGCAGGTGCTTCGGAAACTTCTGAGGGGCAAGAATCGGACAGGCACTCTTACTAATGACCGTTAGTTTCCACGAGTACTTTTGTGCCAGCAACCGCATCGGTTCGAACCAACTGCGGGCATGGCTATCACCAATAATCGCCACCGAGAATCTGCCCGATGAGTCAGTTTGGCAGTGGGCAAAGTTATCGACCTTGGTGGAAACCACACACTTCTCCGGCAGGTGAATAACTGCCTGAGACGGTGCTGTCGGAAAAAACACCATCGCCGAAACCACAGCTGTGGCAGCAAGTGCGCGCTGAACCAGCATTCAGCCTCCCTAATGGCTTCCGAGACTCTGGCAAAAGAAAAGACCCTCGCTGGCGAGGGTCTTTGGTGGCGGTGACGGTGGGATTTGAACCCACGGTGCGCTTTCACGCACACAACTTTTCGAGAGTTGCACCTTCGGCCGCTCGGACACGTCACCGTGGGACATTGCACCTTCGGCCGCTCGGACACGTCACCGTGGGACAGTTTACTGGAAAAAGCGGTCGCCCCGCCAGCCGAGGCTTTTTCATTAGGCTTTACCTATGAGTTCCTCGGGTTCAAACAAAGCCATTTTCGCCGCCCTCGGTGCCAACCTGGGCATCGCCGCAACCAAGTTCGTGGCAGCCGGTTTCAGCGGTTCGGGATCGATGTTGGCAGAAGCAATCCACTCGTTAGCCGACTCTGGCAACCAGGTGCTGCTCTTGGTCGGTGGGCGCAAGGCCAAGCGTGAAGCCACCGAGAACCACCCCTTCGGCTACGGCCGCCAGCGTTACATTTACGCCTTTATGGTCTCGATCGTGCTGTTCAGCATCGGTGGCATGTTCAGCATTTTCGAGGGCATTCAAAAACTTCAGGAACCACACGAGCTAGAGCTGGTTTGGCTTCCGCTGGCGGTGCTGGGCGTGAGCATCGTGCTGGAGACCTTCAGTCTGCGAACCGCACTCAAAGAAGTTGCTCACGACAAGGGCAACTACACCCTGATCGAGTACATCCGTCACGCCAAGGCTCCGGAACTTCCGGTGGTCGTCCTCGAAGACATCGCCGCGCTGGTTGGTCTGGTGCTGGCGTTCCTCGGTGTCGGCTTGACCGCCGCCACTCACAACCCGATCTTTGACGCAATCGGAACTCTGGCGATTGGTCTGCTACTGGTAGCCGTCGCCGTGATTCTGGGTGCCGAGACCAGCAGCCTGCTGATTGGTGAGGGTGCCGGCCGCGAAGACTACAACCAGATCATGGACGCGCTTCAGCACACCCCAGGGGTTCTAGCCGTGATCCACAGCAAGACTCTGTACCTGGGTCCGGACGAACTAATGCTGGCTGCCAAAATCGCGGTAGATCCCAAGGCTCACGCCGCTGATATCAGCAAGATCATCGATGTGGCCGAGGAGAGAATCCGAGAGGCTGTTCCAGCGACCCGGGTGATTTACCTCGAGCCAGACGTCCTGCGCGACTCGAAGAACTGAGACAACTGCACCGAGCAGGCTTCCGCCTGGACTCCGGCGATTACCTCAATTGGTTTTCCCAGCCTGGAATCCCGCAGTAAGTCATAGAGCGACCCCGATGCGCCAACGCGCTCGTCCCAGGCACCAAAGACAACCTTGGGGATCCGGGCGGCCACTATTGCCCCGGCGCACATCACGCAGGGCTCCAGCGTGACCACGAGAGTTAAATCTTCCAGGCGCCAATCGCTGCGAGCGGCTGCAGCCTTCCGGATTGCCACGATTTCGGCGTGAGCCGTTGGATCGTGCTGCTCTTCCTTGAGGTTCTGGCCTGTGGCCACCACGCGACCATCGGGGGCCACCAAGAGCGCAGCAACAGGAACATCACCGTCAGCCTGAGCGAGTTCCGCGGCAATAGCCAGCGCCTGGGTCATCAGTTCATCCCAGGGTCCGCTGTAGGTGGTCACATTCAAAACTTTAGCCTCTGGGCAAATGTTCACAGTGGCGAAGATTTGCACTTTTTCTACACTTTTCCAACCAAGTCTTGAGTGGGCCTCGCTCCTAGGCTAAAACTTGAGTACCTCCGGGGGGAGACTGAGGAACGGATTGGAAATGACAGACGTTCGCGCGGCATCTGGCACCGCGGAGAATGCCAAGGGTTTTTGCCAATATCTGGTGGAGACCCTAATCGCGTATTGGCGGGCGAACGGCGCGCTCATCTTTGACGTGAACGTGCGCGGCGAAATCGAGGAATTGGGCAGCTGGGGCTGGGTCAGCCAGCCGCAACACCGTGCAAAGTTTTTGGACCTAGCGCACAGCCACTTCGTGAAGCACCTCTCCACCCGAGTGCAGGCGCTCTACCCCACGCTCGACTCCCGCGGTGAAAATCTGGACATCGAGTTTTTGGCCCCCAACTGCGCTGCGCTCCTGTTCGTGGGAAACCAACCTCAGGGGCGGCCGAGTGGCGGGGTGGTGGTCACCTTCCAAGGCCCTCTGGCCACAGATGAAATCGAACAGATCAGGCGCACCTTCCCGATGCTAAAGGCAAGTCTGGACCTTTTCCTCGGGGTGGATTCCGAACCTGCCTGGGCCAAGGAGTACAACCTGAGCTCTCGGCAGGTTGCGATTCTCCAGCAGATGCTCGAAGGGGTCAGCTACCGCGATATCAGCAGGGCGCTGTGGGTCTCGGAGTCGACCATCAAGCAGGAGGCGAAACGCATCTTCACCGAACTCGGTGTGAAAAATCGCTTCGAAGCCGCCAAGAAACTTCGCTAAAAACCTCTATTTTTAGGCGTTTTTATTCCTAGTAACCCCATAGGGATAAACGGATTTGACTTTAGGGGAATGCATTGTCATACTTCTAAACATGAAGTTCTACGCACAGCAAAACGACAAGTCGGTGACCGCCACTACGCGCTCCGTCTTGAGCATGTGCGTCTGTATGCGAATGTGCCGCTAGTAGCTCGCCAGAGCACCTAGATAACGGCACCAGCACCCCAGCTCGACTAACGCAAAGACAGACCTAAAGGATTTCCAAATGACTATCGCACTTCTAAACAACACCCAGACCGCAGCCGCCAACGAGGCCCGCGGCTTCGCACTCTACGTCGGCGTCGACGAGGCCACCGCTGCCGCTGCCGGAGTAAACCTGGCAGAGCTAGTTCAGGCCCTTCGCCAGACCGTGGC
>JBEGRP010000013.1:0-11651 GCA_041180345.1 Actinomycetota bacterium
TGGAAGCCGACGTCGCTCTCGAGGTCGTCAAGGTATTTGTAAATGCCGTTCGCGACCGCGCTCTCGGTGACGAGGTAAACCAGGCTCTGAACCCTGCTCAGCAGGTGGTTCAGATTGTGAACGAAGAGCTGGTCAACATCCTGGGCGGCGAGCAGCGTCGACTCGAGTTTTCTAAGACCCCTCCGACGGTAATCATGCTTGCCGGTCTGCAGGGTAGCGGTAAGACCACCCTGGCCGGAAAGCTGGCCAACTGGTTGAAGGATCAGAAGCAGACTCCGCTTCTGGTGGCTGCCGACCTGCAGCGACCGAATGCGGTCAACCAGCTCCAGGTGCTCGGTGAGCGTGTCGGTGTTCCGGTATTCGCCCCTGAGCCTGGCAACGGCGTCGGCAATCCTGTAAAGGTTGCCAAGGACGCAATCGAGTACGCGAAGAAGCAGCAGTTCTCGATGGTTCTGGTCGACACCGCTGGCCGCCTCGGCATCGATGAAGAGATGATGCAGCAGGCGCGAGATATCCGCGATGCCGTCAACCCAGATGAGGTTCTGTTCGTCATTGACGCCATGATTGGTCAGGACGCCGTCAACGTGGCCAAGGCGTTTGAGGATGGCGTTGGAATCACCGGTGTGGTCCTCACCAAGCTTGATGGCGATGCCCGCGGTGGTGCTGCGCTCTCGGTTGCCTCGGTAACTGGAAAGCCAATCATCTTCTCCTCAACCGGTGAGGGTATCGATGCTTTTGAGCCGTTCTACCCAGACCGCATGGCCAGCCGAATCCTGGACATGGGTGACGTTCTCTCGCTCATCGAACAAGCTCAGCGCGCCTTCGACGCCGACGAGGCCAAGGCAATGGCCGAGAAGATGGCCAAGAGCCAGTTCACCCTGGAAGACTTCATGGAGCAGATGCAGCAGCTGCGCAAAATGGGCTCGATGAAGGCTATGTTGGCACTGATGCCAGGTGCTGGCCAGTTGCGGGATCAAATCGACAACTTTGACGAACGTGAAATTGACCGCACCGAGGCGATTATTCGCTCCATGACGCCAGCCGAGCGCCGTGATCCAAAGATTCTAAATGGGTCACGTCGACTACGCATCGCCCGCGGTTCGGGCATGACTGTCACCGATGTGAACTCGCTGGTCAACCGCTTTGAGCAGGCCGCCAAGATGATGAAGCAAGTGCAGAACGGCGGAATGCCTCAGGGTATGCCGGGAATGCCGGCTGGTATGGGCGGCTTCGGAATGGGCGGCGGCAAGGGTAAAGCCAAGTCCAAGGACAAGAAGAAGGGTTCCAAGAGTGGAAACCCGGCCAAGCGCGCAGCCGAAGAGGCGGCCCGTCTAGCGGGTGGCAAGCCTGCCACCGGTGAAGGAAACGGCTCCGCCTTCGGTCTCTAAGACTGGCTTTTTGCCTGATTTTCTGGCAAAATAACAAGGTATCTTTGTGCCCGACCCTCTATCGGTGCAGCAGATCAAATCAGAGCTTGCTATCGAGTGTGCCCCCACGCTCACGGTAGAACGTTCGCCCCAATAAAAACCAAAGGAAAATTGTGGCTGTAAAAATTCGCCTGAAGCGCCTCGGCAAGATCCGTGCGCCTCACTACCGCATCGTTGTTGCCGACTCCCGCACCAAGCGTGATGGCCGTGTGATCGAGGAAATCGGTCGCTACGTACCAGGCACCAACCCATCGACCATCGAGGTCAACTCTGACCGCGCTCTCTACTGGCTGGGAGTTGGCGCACAGCCAACCGAGCAGGTAGAGGCAATCCTGAAGCTGACTGGTGACTTCCAGAAGAGCAAGGGTGACAAGAACGCAAAGAACGTTGTCAAGACTGTTGAGCCAAAGGTTGCATTCGTAGCCGACGCCAACAAGAAGGCCGTTCTGAAGCCAAAGACCGAGGTAAAGGTCGAGGCTAAGGTTGAGGCTCCTGTTGAGGCCGCTGCTGAGGCAGAGGTTGAGGCACCAGCTGCAGAGGCCGCAGAGGTCGAGGCAGCAGTTGAGGCTCCAGCCGCAGAAGCAGCAGAGGTTGAGGCTCCAGCAGCCGAGGCCGAAGCTCCAGCTGAAGAGGCTTAATACTCGTGCTAGCTGTTGCGCTCGAACACCTGGTCAAGGGCATCGTCGACCACCCGGAAGACGCCTCTGTCGTAGAACGTCACACCCAGCGGGGCGACCTGCTTGAGGTTTTCGTTCACCCTGAGGACCTTGGTCGCGTGATCGGGCGCAACGGCCGCACTGCCAATGCACTGCGCACTGTTATCAAGGCGCTTGCCGACGGCAAACCTGTTCGCGTAGATGTGGTGAAGACCGATTAGTAGGTCCACCAAGCTGCGCGTTGGCCGCCTACTTAAGGCACACGGCCTAAAGGGCGCGATAAAGCTAGAGCTTTATACCGACAGCCCAAACGAACGCTTCATTCCGGGTGCAGTTTTTGAACTGCAGGTTCCCGAAGACTCTCCTTGGTTCGGCAAGTCCGTAACTGTTAGCGAGTTGCGCTGGTACAACCAGGCGCCAGTTATTTTCCTCGAGGGCATCACCGATCGAACCGGAGCCGAATCGCTCATAAAGGCGATTTTGCTGCTAGACACCGACGCCGACAAACTACCCGAGGAGCCAGACGCCTGGTACGACCACCAGCTGGTTGGTCTCAAGGTTCTGCGCGAAGGTACCGAGGTTGGCGAGGTCGTTCGAGTCGAGCACCTGCCGGCTCAGGACCTGCTGATCATCAAGCACAACGACAAAGAAGTGATGCTTCCGTTTGTCAAAGCCATGGTTCCATCACTTGATGTGGCCGCAGGCACTGTTACTGTGACTCCTCCAATCGGCATCTTTGAGGAAGTCTTGCCTGAGCTTGCCACCCCAGAGCCCGCTCAGCCCGCCGCAGACACCGAGGAAGAAGCCGAATAGGCTTTTCTCATGCGTATCGACGCCATCAGTATCTTCCCCGACTACTTTGCTGCGCTCGACCTATCCCTGCTTGGAAAAGCCAGGGACAAGGGTCTGATTCAGTTTCAGGCACACGACCTTCGCACTTGGACTACCGATAAGCACAAGACGGTAGACGACACTCCTTACGGCGGCGGTGCTGGAATGCTAATGAAGCCGGAGCCATGGGGACTGGCGCTAGACGAGGTACTCGGTGTGGCGCCTGACACCGAGGATGTCGCCGACGCTACCGTGATCTTCACTTCGCCGGCAGGCGAGGTCTTCAATCAGGAACTTGCCTACGAGTTGGCCCAAGAGGAGCGAATAGTCTTCGCCTGCGGTCGATACGAAGGTATTGATCAGCGCGTAGTTGATTACGCCACCACCAAGGCGAAGGTTCGCCTGATTTCCATCGGAGACTATGTTCTGAATGGTGGGGAAGTGGCTGCGATCGCTATGACCGAAGCAATTGTGCGTTTGATCCCAGGGGTTATCGGTAACGCCGAGAGTCTGGCCGAAGAGAGCCACTCGGGTGAGGGCCTGCTGGAATACCCCTCCTACACCAAGCCTGCCGAATGGCGGGGCCTGACCGTGCCTCCGGTGCTGCTGAGCGGTAATCACGCACTCATCGCCTCTTGGCGCCACTCTCAGCAAGTTGAGAGAACCCGTAGGGTCCGCCCAGATCTGCTGCCACCCGACACTGAGATCTAGTTATTTCCGGCTGCCTCTTTGCCATTGCGTCGCGTCTGTGGCAAGATAGAGAGGTTGAACTCATCGTTTTGAGCACTGCCGCAGGGGCGCTTGAGAGTTCGAAATCACTGATAAATCACTTGTCGACGACCTGCGCGCTGAGACAGAAATGGTCTAGAAATGCACATTCTTGACGTTGTAGACGCACCAAACCTGCGTTCCGACATTCCAAACTTCCGTGTTGGTGACACCGTAAAGGTTCACGTAAACATCATCGAAGGTAACCGCAGCCGTGTTCAGGTTTTCCAGGGCGCAGTCATCCGTCGCTCGGGCCACGGCATCCGCGAGACCTTCACCGTTCGCAAGATTTCGTTCCAGGTAGGCGTCGAGCGTACCTTCCCAGTACACAGCCCAGTTCTCGAGAAGATCGAGCTGGTCTCGCGCGGTGACGTACGTCGCGCCAAGCTTTACTACCTCCGCGAGCTGCGCGGTAAGAAGGCGAAGATCAAGGAACTCCGCGAGAACGCTTAAGTCTTTCTGAGTCGACCCTGAGTCGGCGAGATAAACTTACACAATGACGAATTCCGGGCTCCCTGAGGGCGGTTCAAACCGCCCGAAGTGGGCCCGGTTTCGCAATTCCGAGGGAAACAAACCAGCTGTGCGCAAGTTCTTCAAAAACCCGATTGTCGCTTTCATCGTTGACATCATCACCATCGTCGCCACTGCACTGGTGCTCTCGCTGCTGATCAAGACCTTCCTGATTCGCTCGTTCTACATCCCTTCGGGTTCGATGTTAGAAACACTGCAGATCAATGACCGCATTGTGGTCAACGAGCTGGTTCCGAACGTAGTCCCGATTGAGCGTGGCGATGTCGTAGTGTTCCGCGACCCGGGAGGCTGGCTGGGCCCGGTTCAGACCAAACAGCTCCCACTAACCACGCAGGTTGCAGACTGGTTCCTTAGCTCCTTTGGCGTTACCGCTCCGGACTCCGACGTCCACCTGGTCAAGCGAGTCATCGGAATCGCTGGTGATCACGTCGTCTGCTGTGATACCAAGAAACGAATCACCGTCAACGGTGTTCCCCTGGATGAGCCCTACATCAAAAAGGGCGAGGTTCCGTCCGCGGTGGATTTTGACGTGATCGTGCCAGCCGATTCCATTTGGGTTATGGGGGACAACCGTGGAAACAGCGAGGACTCGCGCTTCCACAAGGACCTACCAAGCAAGGGATTCGTGAACAAGCACTTCATCGTCGGTCGCGCTTTCCTAATCACCTGGCCGTTCAACCACTTCACCTGGCTGGACAACTATCAAAGTGTCTTCAAAGACGTACCCAACCCTTGAGGTTGAGCAAAGCCTCTTTGATGCCGGCGTTAAATACGTCATCGGCATCGACGAGGTTGGTCGTGGTGCGCTTTTCGGACCGGTAGCGGTCGGTGTTGCAATCATCCACACCGAAGCGCATTCCGGGCTCACCAGCGACTCCGCCGCCGCTTGGCCTGACCAGTTGGCTGATTCCAAGTTGATCAACGAGAAAACCCGCGAGGCAATCTTTCAACCCGTTGCCGACTGGGTGACCGGTTGGGCGGTTGGTATGGCCGACAACGAAGAAATTGATCGGCTAGGCATCACGAAATGCCTAGCTCTTTCCGCGCAGCGAGCAGTCCGAGCCCTGCCAGAGGAGGTCCGTGCTCTGGTGTCCGTAGACCCGGCTTCCGCGCGAGCAATCCTGGATGGTTCCCATAACTGGCTCGGTGATTCTTTGGGTCCGGTGTCGGTTCAGGTTCGCACCAAGGCGGACCGCGACTGTGTCTCGGTGGCTGCCGCTTCAGTTTTGGCAAAAGTAACCCGCGATCGGATGATTCGAGAAATCAGCGAGCAACGCCCCGAGTTGGAAGTTTTTGGGATTGCCGGAAACAAGGGGTACTCGTCGGCGCAGCACCTAGAAGCACTGCGGACCGTTGGACCAACCGACCTGCATCGCCAAACCTGGCTGACCAAGATACTGGCTGAAGACGCACTCTTTTAGCGTTTAGACTTTTTGGCATGGACGAGAACGAGTACGACGAACTGGATCGGCAGGCCGAACAGGCACTGCTGCGCGAGTTTCGTGACGTGCTTGGAACCTTCAAATACCTGGTTGAGACCGAACGCCGCCTTTATCTGGCCAATGAAGTTGAGTTCAACCGAGTTGATACGCCAACTGACTTCTACTTCGATCTGAAGCTGGGCGATGTGTGGGTTTGGGACATCAACCGTCAAGATCGTTTCATCAAGCAGGTGAATGTGCGTACCTTCAAGGACGTAAACATCGAGGAGCTCGAGAGCGGTTTCCAGCTACCCAAGGACATGTCGGTAGGCGAATAGGTTTTTCCACAAGGTGCCGATCTGGTGTTGTTCACAGATTCACCTAATCCTGCGTTAACTGAACTGGATTGTCTGCACCCTTGACGGGTGACTAAAGCGAGAAAATGGCTAGGCCAGTATGGTGAGGACCGGGCCTGCGAATACCTAATCGGCCAGGGATACCAAATCCTGGATCGAAACTGGCGCAATCAAGAGGGCGAGCTGGACATCGTCGGATGTCTCGCCAAGACTCTAGTGTTTATCGAGGTCAAGACTCGAACCTCGGGCTATTCCGGTAGTCCCTTGGAAGCCATAACAAAGCAGAAACTTGCAAGACTGCGCAGGCTGGCAGCCAGTTGGTGCTCGCAGCGGCAGGTCGCAAATAGTCAAGTCCGATTTGATGCCATAGCGGTGCTGGTCCACGGCGGTCGAGTGACCATTGAACACCTAAAGCAGGTGATCTAATGACACTCTCTAAGGCCCATTCCATCGGTTTGTATGGCCTGCAGGGAACTGTTATTGAGATTGAAGCCGACGTTTCGGCTCAGCTGCCCACATTCATACTTGTGGGGTTGCCGGACGCCTCCCTCTCGGAAGCCACCTCCAGAGTTAGGGCAGCCTGCGGCAATTCGGGCTTCGCGTTCCCATCGAAGAAGGTTGTCGTGAACCTTTCACCCGCGGCAGTTCCTAAGTCCGGCTCTGGTTTCGACCTCGCTATTGCGGTTGCTGTTCTTGCCGCCATGGAGAAGATCCCGCCTACCGTCTTGGCAGGCAAATGCTTTGTTGGGGAACTGGGTTTAGATGGTTCGGTCAGGGCGGTCCCAGGGGTCCTGCCGGTTGTGTTGGCCGCGCGTGATTCCGGTTTCGAACAGGTAGTCGTTCCAATCGGGAACGAATCGGAAGCCGCACTGGTGGCTGGGATCCGGGTCTCAGGCGTAAGTCACTTACGCCAACTGGTTGGCTGGCTCAATGGGACGGATGCGCCCCAGGCTTGTCTGCCTGTGCGCGAACCTCAGCGCCGAGATAATGCCAGTCGATTACTCGACCTGAATCAGGTAATCGGCCAGGAAGATGCTGTCGAGGGCCTGATTGTGGCGGCTGCCGGTGGTCACCACATATCCCTGGTCGGTGCTCCCGGTGCCGGCAAAACCATGTTGGCCGAACGGCTTCCTACGATTCTTCCTGAGTTGACGGTGGAACAGGCTGTTGAGTTGGCGGCAATCGAAAGTCTCAGCGGAAACGGCCAGAGTGCCATCACCCTGAACTTGCAACCCAGATTTCAATCACCTCACCATTCCACATCCCGTGCCGCTCTCATCGGCGGTGGTACCGGTTCGCCACGTCCGGGAGCGGTTTCCTTAGCGCACCACGGGGTGCTTTTTTTGGATGAAGCGCTGGAGTTTCAAACCAATGTCCTGGAAGCACTTCGTGAACCCTTGGAGTCCGGGACCGTTGCCATAAATAGAATCGGCGGAACTGCGCGCTATCCGGCTCGCTTTCAACTGATACTTGCTGCAAACCCTTGCCCCTGCGGCTTCGCTGGAGTTATGGGCAAAAACTGCACCTGCACGCCGCTCAATGTGAGGCGCTATGCCAATCGCCTTTCGGGGCCGATACTGGACCGAATCGACATTAGGTTAGCCGTGCAAAACGCCAGCATCTCAGCCCTGGCTGGGCTGGGAGGGCCCACGGTTTCGTCGGCCGAAGCCAGCCGCACCGTGGTCGCTGCGCGCCAAGCGGCAGCCGAGCGCCTAGCCCATCACGGGGTGGTGATGAACGCCCATCTTGCAGGTCCATTGTTGCGTAAACACTTCAAGCCGAGCCAGAAGGCGGTTGCTGACTTGGATCTTCTCACGGCGGCCGGAAAACTAAGCATGCGCGGCTACGACCGTTGCCTGAGACTGGCTTGGACTCTGGCAGACATCGATGGTAAATCCTCACCCGACCGCACCCACATTCAGCGCGCGGTGGCTCTCCGCGGGGCAGAGACTCTGGTGGCCGCGTGACACTAATTTCTGGGACCGAGTTCAAGGAGTTTTTGGCACCGCTGCTGGCTGAAGAGGCTGCGGATGCAGACGAGGCTTTCGCGCTCGTGGCACTGAGCAAGCTTTGTGAGCCGGGGGACGGCATGGCGGGTCAACTGCTGCAGGCGTCATCGGCACATGAAATCATCCAGTGTCTGGTCGATCGCGCATCGGCCGATGAAATGGCGGCACGCCTTGGAGCCGATTGCATTGAGCACCTCGAAAGCTCCTATGAGCAGCCGTGGCCTCGGCTCTGGCAGGCCGCGACCGAGCGGTGGTTACCTAGGCTCAACCGCAGCGAACTGCTTGCTGCGCTGCGTTGGTTTTCGGGAGCCAATCTTCCGGGCAAGGCGCAACTTGTGCTGAGGGATTCCAGCCACTTTCCGCTGAGTTTCGAAGACCTTGGCGTTCACAGCCCACACGCTCTCTGGTGTCTCGGCGATATCGCGCTTCTGGGCGGTGAACACCTGGTTTCCATAGTTGGCTCCCGCCAGGTAAGCCGTTACGGTACCGAGGTGACTCGGGATCTGGCTGCGGTGGCGGCTCAGGCAGCCGTTACCACGGTTTCGGGTGGCGCTTACGGCGTGGACGCGATAGTTCACGAGTCAGCCCTCGCGTTGTCCGCTCCTACGATCGCCATTATGGCTGGCGGGCTAAATCATCTCTATCCCAAGGGGAATTTGGCCATGTTGCACTCGGTTGCCAAGTCAGGTTTGGTGTTCACCGAGTCTGTGCCCGACGTCACGCCGGCAAAATTCAGATTCCTGCAGCGGAATCGCCTCATCGCAGCTCTCGGCAGAGCCACCGTGATAGTCGAAGCCGGAGCCACCTCCGGGGCTTTGAGCACCGGAACTAGGGCCGTTGCGCTGAATCGCGAAGTGGCAGTAGTGCCTGGGCCGATTGGCAGCGCCTACTCGGTGGGGTGCCACGATTTCTTGAACAATAATCTGGGGCAGGTGCACCTCTTAGCCCGACCGCAGCAACTGCTGGACCTTGCCGGTCTTGGCTTCGATTTGAGCTTGCAAGCCGATAGCTTGGGACGGCTCGAGAAGCGTGCGCTCGACGCCATCGGGCACCTCCCGATGCAAGCCTGGCAGGTGCAGCGGCTGTCCGGCCTTACGGTAAAGGAGCTACAGATTGCTCTGGGAAGCCTTGAGATTCTTGGCCTAGTCGAGCGCGTTGGTACTTCCTACGCCAGAGTTTGAGCCCGGCTAACGCTTAGCCAAACCGGCGCTTGCCTCCAGAATCAAGAGCGCTGCCAGACGCACGGTTCGTTGGTCCTCGCTGTCGGCAGTGGCGTCTATCTCGGTGATGTCGATGCAGTTGACCTTGGTGGTGGCTCCGGCCAGGAAAGCGAACTGCCGCAATTCGTCCGCGCTGATGCCACCCGGGGCCGCCGCTGGGCAACCCGGCACTTCGGCGCGGTCACAAACATCGACGTCAATATCCACGTAGATGACCTCGGCGTCGGCAACTGCCGCGAGCGCCTGTGTCCAGACCTCCGACACCGGCTTGGTGCGTAGAGTGGACCGCGGAATGACTGTGATGCCCAGATCTCGTGCACGAGAGGCGTACGCGGCGGAGTTTGAAAAGTCAGCGATACCAATCTGGACAATGTTTTTTCCGGGCAGGCCGGCCTCAACCAGGCGACGCACCGGCGACCCATTGCTTACACCGTCTCGCAAGTCGTGGTGTGCGTCCAAGGTGATGAGTGCCGCGTTTGCTAGATCTGGCGCGGCACCCCGCATAGCGGCATAGGTGACGCTGTTGTCGCCGCCAATTACAAGCGTAAGTCGACTGACATCGGTTGCCAGAGCCGTGAGCCCGGCTGTAACCGATTCCCCCTGAGGGCTGTCCGGCTCGGTGTTGTCATCAAAGTCGTGGACGGTGAGCGAGTCGACGTCCACCGAGTGGCTCCAGGACCAGGTGGAGTAGCGCTGGAGTGCAGCGCGAACGGCAGCCGGGGTGGTATTCGCCCCGGTTTTAGAAATTGAGGTTTTGTGGGCTTGAATGCCCAGGATCGCTACATCGACTACCGGACCGGAACTGGCGGCGCTTGTTGCCGCAGTCTCGACAGCGGCACGGCTGGCCTCGGTGCCATGTTGAAGCCAAGCTGAAGCGCGTGGCCAGAGAGCGTCCTCGCTCATTTTGAACCCAACCTTCTGGTCAAATCTGCGGCCGCAGAGCCAACCAATCCCGCGATGAGTCGGTGGCTCTCGGTGGTGGAATCGCTGGTAAGCCGATCCGTTCTAAAGGTTACGGCAAAGGCGGCAATCGGCAAGCCCAGGTGATTCCGTGCCGCGGCAGCCACCGAGGAATAGCCGTTGGTAATCATCCCGGTCTCGAGGCTGAATCCCTGCTCTTTTTCCAGCTGAAGCAGTCGATTCAGCTCCCGGATGTTGGCAGGTCCCTGCTCGGTGCGGCGGGGCAGCGGGGTGTCCAGGCCGCCCGGATAGGTCGCGCGAAGTTGAGCGCGGTCCAACAATGCCAGCATCGAACGGCCGGATGCGGTTAGGTGGGCGGGTAGGCGAACACCCACCTCGGTGACTACACCTTGACTGTCGCGGTTGTGGGCGGCGGTGGATCCCTTGAGCAGATACATGAGCTCGGCGCCATTGAGAATTCCAAGTTGGGCGACCGCTGGAAATCCACCCTGTTGTAAGTTGTCCACCCTTGCGAGTAGGCGATCAAGTAGTGGTTGGGCAAAGCGCTCCAGCGGATCGTGGCGGAGGTAGGCCGAACCCAGCTCGAATGCCGCAACACCCAGACTCCAGCGTTTTGCCTCGGGGAAGTGCACCACAAAACCCTGCTCTTGCAGCACCTCGAGCAGCTGATAGGTGGACGAGCGGGGGATGCCGAGACGAGTGGCTAGCGCCTGGGCTGTCATTGGTCCGCCGGCGCGACCTAGGGCCTGCAGCAACTGAAGAGTCCGCAGTGCGGCGGGCACTTTGGCCCGGGTGTCTTCCATGGCTGCCTTTCTTTCACCCTGCGTCGATCTGAACGGTTCGAATAGTCTGGTATTTCAGACACTACTTGGCTTTCGATTGCTGCACAAACCTGGAAATGCCGCTGGAATAGGCACTATGAACGCAATGTCGCAGTCAACTGGTCACTACCCGCTCCACGCCGCCACCGGAAGTTCACTTACCGCCAAGGGCTGGCAGCAAGAAGCGGCACTCCGCATGCTCTACAACAACCTGGACCCAGCTGTTGCCGAGCACCCTAAAGACCTCATTGTTTACGGCGGAACAGGAAAAGCAGCCAGAAACTGGGATAGCTTCGACGCCATCGTTCGCACACTCACCAATCTGAAAAACGACGAAACCATGTTGGTGCAGTCCGGAAAGCCGGTCGGTGTTTTCCAGACTCACGAGTGGGCGCCCCGTGTGCTGCTTGCCAACTCCAACCTGGTGGGCGACTGGGCCACCTGGCCTGAGTTCCGTCGCCTCGAGCAGCTCGGTCTGACCATGTACGGCCAGATGACAGCCGGTTCTTGGATCTACATTGGAACCCAAGGCATTCTCCAGGGAACTTACGAAACCTTCGCCGCAGTGGCTGAAAAGCGCTTCGGCGGCACTCTTGCCGGAACCCTGACTCTTACCGGCGGCTGTGGTGGCATGGGAGGGGCTCAGCCACTGGCCGTGACTATGAACGAGGGCACCTGTCTCATCGTTGA
>JBEGRP010000014.1:0-11523 GCA_041180345.1 Actinomycetota bacterium
GCCCGATTCGCTCGCACCGAGACCCAAGCTAAGACCCTGGCAGACCTTCACGCCGGTAAGACCAAGCTGAAGGGGCTGCAGCTGTCCGCAGATCTGAAGTGGGAACTTCTTACTGGAATGGCAACTGTCGGAACTATTGACAGCAAGAAGATCGACTCCGAGCTGAAGAAAGACAACACCGCGAACGGTCGTGCCGGAGCTGCTGCAGCCCGGGGAGCACTGAACACTCAGGAGTCGAAGCAGGAAATCTGGCATCGCTTGGTCCACACCAACGAGTGGTCCAACGCCGAAGTCATGGCAGCCGCCTACGCCTTCAACCGCACCACCACTCCGGCGATGCTTGACCCCTTCGTTGACCTGTACTTCAACGATGCAAAGTACGTCTTCGAGAACAAGCCCTACAAGATTGCCGAATACATCCTGTTCGGCCTCTTCCCCTTTGCCCTAGCAAACAAGGACCTTGCCAACAACACCAAACGTTGGCTGGAGCGCAACCAGAAGGCCGAGCACACGCTGCGCCGTCTGGTGAAGGAAAACCTGGGAATTCTGGAGCGCGCTCTGGCAGCGCAGGCTGTTGACAAGGCCGCCACATTCCCAAGCGATGCCACCGAGAAGGAGTTCGAGGACTAATGCACACGGTATCTAACCTGGCTGCTGACTGGTTTGGGCTCTTCTGGGCTCAGTGGCACACCCCGATTCGAATCATCTTGATTCTGCTGGGCGCTGTTATTGCCCGATGGATTCTGATACTCCTAGTGGCCCGCACCGTTCGTTCGGTCGAAGCGGGTTCTCGCATCAAACTAAAGATTGCATCGCAACTTCCAGATGACCTCAGCCCACTGGCAAACGCCCGGCTGGTGCAGCGCACGAAGACCATGGGGTCGGTCCTGAACAACTTCATCACTTGGACCGTGGTTATCTTGGCCCTGACGATGGTACTGAGTGAACTGGGCGTCGCAATCGGAGCCCTTGCCGCCGGTGCAGGCTTGGTAGGTGCAGGCATTGGTTTTGGTGCGCAGTCACTCATCAAAGACCTGATTAGCGGTCTCTTCATCGTTGCCGAAGACCAATACGGTGTAGGCGACAGCGTAAACCTGGGCGAGATCAGCGGCTCGGTTGAATCTGTCGGGCTCCGAGTAACCCAGGTTCGGGACATCGATGGGGTCCTTTGGTACGTGCGCAACGGAGAAATCCTGCGGGTGGGCAATCACTCTCAGGGGTGGTCCCGAGCGGTGCTTGACATTGCATTGGACTACAGCACCGATGTCGCCGCCGCAAAACGAGTCATCGAAGACACCGCGGCTCAGGTGGTTTCGGCGCCAGGAAACACCGAAAAGGTGTTGGGCGAGCCAGATGTTTGGGGTGTGCACCTGCTGAACGGTGACCAGGTGGTTATTCGACTGGTGCAGAAGACCAAGCACGGTCAGGCCGATGACATAGCTCGCGACCTTCGAGAGGCTTTGAAGGCCAATCTGGACCGCGCTGGAATCAACCTGGCCAGTGCCAAGCAGAGCATTTTCGTAAGTTCAAAATGACCACCGAGCAGCAACCAGGAAAGCAGCCGATACAGCAGCTTGAAGTAAGTGGCGTGACAGGCGCCGGGCTTTCTGAAACCCTGCGGATAAATGGCTCCAATGGGGTGAAACTCGGCGGCAGCTTCTATGAGGCGGTTGGCGGCAAAGAGACCTTCCGCAAACTTTCTGCCGCGTTCTATGAAGGCATCGCCTCGGATCACCTATTACGGCCGATGTACCCCGAGGACGACTTGGGGCCAGCTGCCGAGCGTCTACAGCTCTTCTTGGAACAGTACTGGGGTGGTCCGACGACCTATCAGGAACAACGCGGCCACCCGAGGCTGCGAATGCGACACAGCCCATACAAGATAAATCCGGAAGCGCGCGATCGCTGGCTGAAGCACATGCGCGACGCTGTCGACACCTTGGGTTTGCCACCACTGTTGGAAGCGGAACTCTGGGGCTATCTGGATCGGGCAGCCCAGAGCATGCTCAATACCTACGAGGCCTAAAAGCGCTTCGCCATCTTCGCTAGCACGTGTCCGTGCTCGGCGCTGAGACGAATCCAGCCATCTGCTACAAAGATTCCCACTTCCTCGTTCTCGGTGAGGAAGCCAAGTCCGGCTGCGACAAACGCCGCTCCAGTCGGAATACGGCCGTCAACTTGCAGGCCTCGTCCCCAGATCTCTCCGCGGATTCGGGCAGCGATAGGGCCACCTACAGATTCTGGGAGGGTGTTTTTGACTTCCTCGATGCCCTCTTTGGCCAGCTGCGTCAAAAGTGTTTCGTTGACTGTGCCATCGGCTTCCCAGCCCGCGCGAGGCGGAGCGATTCCAGCCCAGGAAGCGCGCTCGGCAGCTGGAAGTGTGACCAGCAGCGCCTCACCAGCCGGTTGACTAATCAACTTGGCTAGTCGGTCCAACACGGCGGCAATCGGCACCACCGAGTCAACTTCGCCGGGCTCTCCGAGCTCGCAGGTACGTAGGCCAAGTACAGTCGGACCCGAGTCCATCAGTGACCCTGCAAAAATCGGGGCAACATAGGCCGCCAACACCGGGCCGAACGCGCGAAGCCGAACCATGCCGTCAGGATCTAGACGCTTGGCGCGCTGCAGGTATGCCTGCAAATCGACGGCGGTTTCCTGGTCTGGCAGCAAGAATGTGTTTTTCATCTGATGTCTAAACTAGCGGTGAGAGGTGGAAAATGCAGATTCCGATTCCGAACGACCCACTCGAAGACATGATCCGAACCCTGAGTTTGGATGCGGCCCACGGTGCCAGAACCACCGAGGATATCTTCGTCGGACCATCGCAGTGGATGCCTCATGGTCGAGTGTTTGGTGGTCAGGTTCTGGCGCAATGCCTGGTGGCCGCGGAACGAACTATTGAGCCGACCGACGCTGGCGAACGCACCCCTCACAGCCTCCACGGCTACTTCTTGCGCCCGGGTGACATAAACCAACCAATCACCTTTAGCGTTGACCGCCTGCGTGATGGTCGTTCTTTCAGTACCCGAAGAGTCCAGGCCTTCCAGAGCGGACTGCCGATTTTCTCCATGATTGCTTCATTTCAGGACCACGACCCAGGGTTGGAGCATCAAACACCGATGCCGGCTGGCATTCCAGACCCTGAAACTCTGCCCTCGGCTGCTTCAATCATGGGCGACAACCCGCACCCGGTGGCCCAGTACTGGGCCAAAGCAAGACCGTTCGACCTGAGACACGTTGGATCTCCGATCTATTTCTCGGTTCACCCCCTGCAGCAAGTTCCTCATCAGGCGGTTTGGCTCAAGGCGCTCGGTGAGATGCCGGATGACCCCGCTCTGCACCGTGCGGCGCTGGCCTATGTGAGCGACTACACCATTCTGGAGAGCATATATCGTGCCCATGGCATTGCCTGGACCCATGAGGGGCTGAAGTCCGCCAGCCTAGATCACGCCATGTGGTTCCACCGTCAACCAAAGGTGGACGAGTGGATGCTGTATGTGCAGGAAAGCCCAAGCGCACAGGGTGGTAGGGGCCTTGCCTCCGGCAGGATTTACAGCCGCGAAGGGGTGCTCATTGCCACCGTCGCACAAGAAGGTATGGTGCGGGTTCCAGAGCTGAGAAATTAGTTTTCAACAGCCCAAGAATCGTCTAGTTATTCAGGTTCCAGCCGCACCGCAATCCAGAGCAGCGGATCGCAACCAACCTTGAAGCACTGGCCAGTCGGCCGGTTCAAGAAAGGTTCAAAATGGAGCTCATCAACATCCCCGGCCTAGTAGCGACCACTCCACGACACCTGGTGACGCAGGATGGTTTGCCGATCACCTCGTTCCGTCTCGCGGCATCGCAGCGACGCTATGACAAGACTCAGAACAAGTGGATCGACGGCGAGACCAACTGGTACACCATTACCGCGTTCCGCCAGCTGGCCATCAACATCGCGCAATCAATCTCCAAGGGCGATCGCATCACCGTGACTGGTCGAATCCGCGTTCGTGACTGGGATAACGGCGAGCGCGCCGGAACCAGCGTAGAAATCGAAGCCAGCCACCTGGGACACGACCTTGCCTGGGGAACGTCCGTTTTCACCCGCAACGTTCTGGTGCGTGAAGAGACCCCTGACGAGACCGAGGAATCGGGCATCGACTTAGAGCTGGTCTAACAGAGCTCCATTGGTCGAACGGGCTTCCCCTCACCGCTCGGCCAATGGTCTAACCTCGGTGCCCAATGGTTCCGAAGAAATAGCGCCTCTAGAACTACCTCCGCCACTTCAAAGCTCAGGGACTTTTTCCCACTTCGGCTAAACTTATGGGCAGCAGGCATGGTTCTAGAGGCGCTTTCTTCTTGCCTGAACCAAGCACTTTCTCAGACTTTCAAGGAGTTTTGGCATGGCCGAATTCATTTACCAGATGATCAAGGCGCGCAAGGCGCACGGCGACAAGGTAATCCTTGACGATGTCACCCTTGCGTTCTACCCAGGCGCGAAGATCGGTGTGGTCGGCCCAAACGGTGCCGGTAAGTCCACCGTTCTCAAGATCATGGCCGGCCTCGACACCCCTTCGAACGGTGAGGCCAGGCTAAACCCAGGCTCGACTGTGGGCATCCTGCTCCAGGAGCCACCTTTGGACGAGTCGCTCACGGTATTGGGTAACGTGCAGCTTGCGGTTGCCGGAACCAAGGCAAAGTTGGACCGCTTCAACCAGATCTCAGAGGAAATGGCATCGCCAGACGCCGACTTCGACTCGCTGCTTGAGGAAATGGGCAAGCTGCAGGAAGAAATCGACCACCTGGATGCCTGGGATCTAGACAGCCAGCTAGAGCAGGCTATGGATGCCCTCCGCTGCCCACCGAGCGACCTACCTGTGACGCACCTTTCCGGTGGTGAGCGTCGCCGAGTGGCACTTTGCAAGCTCCTGTTGGAAAAGCCTGACCTGCTTCTTCTTGACGAGCCGACCAACCACTTGGACGCCGAGAGCGTGCTCTGGTTGGAGCAGCACTTGGCGAAATACCCGGGTGCCGTCTTGGCCGTTACCCACGACCGTTACTTCCTAGACAACGTAGCCGAGTGGATCCTAGAACTTGACCGCGGTCGCGCCTACCCTTACGAGGGCAACTACAGCACCTACCTCGAGAAGAAGCGCGAGCGCCTCGAAGTTCAGGGCAAAAAGGATGCCAAGCTCGCTAAGCGCCTGGCCGACGAACTCGAATGGGTACGCTCCTCCCCTAAGGCTCGTCAGACCAAGAGCAAGGCTCGTCTTGCGAAGTACGAAGAGATGGCTGCCGAGGCGGACCGCACCAGAAAGTTGGATTTCGAAGAGATTCAGATTCCGGTTGGACCTCGCCTTGGAAACATCGTCATCGAAGCCAACGACCTCCAGAAGGGCTTCGAGGGTCGCTCGCTCATCAACGGACTCTCGTTCAGCCTCCCACGCAACGGCATCGTCGGCGTCATCGGCCCGAACGGTGTCGGTAAGTCGACCCTCTTCAAGACCATCGTCGGTATGGAAAAGCTTGACGGCGGAAACCTGAAGATCGGTGAAACCGTAAAGATCTCCTACGTAGACCAGGGTCGCGGCGGAATTGACCCAAACAAGACCTTGTTCGAGGTGGTTTCTGATGGCCTTGACTTCATTCAGGTGGGCCAGCAAGAGATGCCTTCGCGCGCCTACGTGGCAGCCTTCGGATATAAGGGTCCTGACCAGCAGAAACCGGCCGGCGTTCTTTCCGGTGGTGAGCGCAACCGTCTCAACCTAGCGCTAACCCTAAAGCAGGGCGGAAACCTGCTGCTGCTTGATGAGCCGACCAACGACCTGGACGTCGAAACCCTTAGCTCGCTGGAAAATGCGCTTTTGGAGTTCCCTGGTTGCGCGGTTGTGATCACCCACGACCGTTGGTTCCTGGACCGCGTTGCCAGCCACATCTTGGCCTACGAAGGCACCGAGGACAAGCCAGACCAGTGGTACTGGTTCGAAGGAAACTTCGAGGCCTACGAAGAGAACAAGATTGCTCGCCTAGGTCTCGAAGCCGCCAAGCCTCACCGGTCCACGTACCGTCGCCTCACCCGCGACGGCTAGCAGGAAGAGAGCTAGCCCAAAAAGCTAGTTGTTTACCAGTTCTCGGATAGCGGCTTCAAACACCTGGTAGTGTCGATCAACGTCGGCCCTCGTTGTGGTTGGACACATCAGAGCCATGTTGTGGAACGGCGTTAGCATGACTCCGCGATTCAGCAGGTAGAGGTGCAGGAAGTCTTCCAAGTCGCCGTCATAGGTGGCAAGCGACTCGGTGCCGTTCTTTGGATACGGCTTTGCGAATCGATATTCGGCTCTACTTCCCAGCTGGTTGATAGACCAAGGCAGGTTGTAACGGTCGAACAGCGCCTGCACTCCCTCGGTGAAATAGGTGGCGAGGTCGATCATTTGGTCGAACGCCGCTTCGGTAAGAACGTTTTCCAACGCTGCCCGCATTGCAGCCACCTGCAGTGGGTTTCCGGCCAGAGTGCCACCAACACCGCCCATGTCGACCAAGTCCAGATCCGTTCGATCCAGCACTCGCTGAGCCAACTCTGCGCTTAGGCCGTAGGTTCCAGTTGGAATACCGCCAGCAATAGCCTTACCAATCACGAAAACATCTGGTTCGAGCTGGTCGCGCTTAGTCATGCCGCCCCATCCAGCACTGAAGGTGTGGGTCTCGTCAATTATCAAGAGCGCATCGTACTTGCGGGTCAGCTCCCGCACGCCTGCAAGGTAACCGGGTTCGGGAAGAATGATGCCAATGTTGGTCATTGCCGGTTCCATCAGCACCGCAGCCACGTCACCGTGGGCAAGCTGACGCTCCAAACCGACCAGGTCATTGAATTCGGCGACCCTTGAGGTCAGGGTGACATCCACCGGAGCACCAACGTTTCCGGGGCGATCCATACCCTCGCCATCGGGACCCACCACGATCAAAGACTCGTCCACCGAGCCGTGGTAGCAGTAGCTGTTAACCAGAATCTTGGGCTTGCCGGTGATGGCGCGTACTAGCCGGATGGCCCAGCGATTGGCATCGGTCGCGGTCAACGAGAAGGACCACTTAGCCATGCCAAAACGTGCCGAGAGATTGGCGCCCACCCACTCGGCATCCTCGGTGGGCAGCATGGTAGTTAGACCACCCAGATTGGCAACGCGCTCGGTGATTGCGGCAACTACCGCCGGATTGGAGTGTCCAGTCATCGCACCGGTATCACCGAGAGCAAAGTCGATGTATTCGTTGCCATCGATATCCCAGACTCGATTGCCATGGGCCCGATCCAGGTAGATCGGGAAGCCACCTGCCTTCTTGTTCATCCAGGTCATCGGGACCTTGCCGAAGAGGTGTTCGGCCCTGTCGTAGGCCGCCGAGCTCTTGGGGTGGGTGGCGATAAATGTGCCGCGTTCGCGCTCGAAAAGTTGATTTAGGACAGCTCTGTCAATCATGTTGCCAGCCTAGCGAACGTACTCGGTGAACGCCTTTCGAGTCTTCAGCATCTTCGGGAGAACCACCATGTTGCAGTATCCCTGGTTTGGATTCTTGGCGAAGAAATCTTGGTGGTACTCTTCGCCTACCCAGAAGGTCTCAAGCGGCTCAATCGTGGTTACCACGCCATTGCCCCAGGCCTCCATAGCACGTGCGCGCGCAGCCTCAAATAGCTCCCGCTGCGAATCGTCACTGTAGAACATGCAACTGCGGTACTGCGTTCCCACGTCATTGCCCTGCCGGTTCAGCTGGGTTGGGTCATGAAGGGTAAAGAACATGTCCAGAATCACTTCGGGTGAAATCTGATCTTCGTCGAAATCCACGCGGACAACTTCGGCATGGCCGGTAGAACCAGAACAAACCGCCTCATAGCCGGGGTTCACCGTCGCCCCGCCGGCGTAACCAACTACGACATCAACCACACCGCGGAACTGCATGTAGGTGCTGTCTAGACACCAAAAGCATCCGCCACCGAGAACAAATGACTGCATGTGTTTAGCCTAGGCTGTGATGGTGCAATCCGAGCGCAATCCAAATCTGGGATGGTTTCTGACCATCGCTAGTAGTCTGCTCTTTGGTCTGAATGCAAGTACCAGCAAGGTGCTAGTTCACGCGGGTTTTGAACCGAACTTCATTGTTGGCTTCCGCTCTAGCGCAACGGCTTTGTTAGCACTCGTCTTGGTCCTGCTCTGGAATCCTCGGGCGCTGAAGGTGACCCTGCGCGAGCTTCCGCTACTTATTGCATTCGGCGCAATCGGCATCACGATGATGCAGTGGACCTACACGAATGCTGTGAGTCGCCTGCCGGTTGGCATTAGCCTCCTGATTGAGTACACCTCGAGCGTCGTGATACCGCTGGTGAACTGGTTGCTGTTTCGCAAACGCGCGGGTCGCGGCATCTGGCTTGGGATTGCCTGCGCCATGATCGGAGTTCTGATCGTGTCCCAGTTCTGGAGCGCGGTCCTAGACCCGATCGGCCTCGTGTTTGCCTTCGGTGCCATGCTATGCGTGACTTTCTACTTCATCATCAGCGAGCACACCCAGAACACGCGTGACAGCTACTCGACGCTTTTTTACACGATGTTGTTCAGTGCAATCTTCTGGATAAGCCTCACTCGTCCATCCGTGGCTGATCAACCCGACCTCTCGGCTCAGCTCGACCTTGGCGGCTCGCTTGCAGGAATCTCGGTGCCGATGTGGGCCGGGCTGGTTTGGCTGGGAGTGTTTGGGTCATTCACTCCGATGCTCCTGAATTACCTAGCAATCAGAAATCTGCACTCCACCGGAGTTGGGTTGGCCAGTATCAGCGAGGTGGTTTTCGCCTTCCTATTCGGCGCGCTTTGGCTGCGGGAAAGTATTTCAGGAATACAGTTCATCGGAGCGGTGTTGGTTATTGCAGGAATTGTGATGGCTCAGCAATCAACCAAAGCGGAGCCGAAGTTGAAAGAAGTGGAACCGAAGAATGTCTGATGTAAAACTCGGTGGAAGTATCGAACTGAGCGCACAGACTTTCGGCGCTGCCATCGCCAAGCCAGGTATCACAGTCGTGGACTTCTGGGCTGAGTGGTGCGGCCCTTGCCGCATGTTCGCCCCCATTTTTGAAGAGGCCAGCACCCGACACACCGACATCACCTTTGGAAAGGTGAACACCGAGGTGGAACGCGAACTTTCGGCACAGGCAAACATCACGTCGATTCCAACCCTGATGGCCTTCCGCGATGGAATCCTGCTCTACAACCGTCCCGGTGCAATGAATGCCGCCGGGTTCGAGGAACTCTTGGCCGCAATCCAAGGCCTTGACATGGACGCGGTTCGGGCGGAAATCGCCGCCCAGGATGCAGCCGCTGCAGAAGCCACCTCAAACTAAGTTTTAGAGGCTTCCCAGCTCCATCCCAAATGCCGCGGCGACGGCTGGGTGCATAACCTTGCCGGCGTGGGTGTTCAATCCCTTTGCCAGAGCTGCGTCATCGGCCAATGCCTTGGTCAATCCCTTATTCGCAAGAGCGATCACGTAAGGCAAAGTCGCATTAGTGAGAGCCGCGGTTGACGTTGCCGGCACCGCACCTGGCATGTTAGCCACACAGTAGTAAATCGAATCGTGCACTTTGAAAACTGGGTTGTCGTGGGTGGTCGGGTGGCTTCCTTCGAAACAACCTCCCTGATCGATTGCAATGTCAACCAGCACCGAACCCGGTCGCATGTTCTTCACGTGCTCGTTGGTTACCAGCTTTGGAGCCTTCGCTCCTGGAATCAAAACCGAACCGATTACTAGGTCAGCGTCCTGAACTGCGCGAGCAACTTCGTAGCCATTGCTAACGATGGTTCGAATTCGACCGGCGTAGTGGTGGTCAAGCTCACGAAGCCTATTCAAGTTGGTGTCCAAAACCGTAACTTCGGCACCGAGCCCGACTGCCATCGCAGCGGCGTTGGTTCCGGCGACACCTCCGCCGAGAACGACAACCTTTGCTGGGCGAGTTCCTGGTACGCCGCCAAGCAGCGTTCCATTTCCGCCATTTTGTGCCATCAGTGTTTGTGCGCCGACCAAAGCGGAAAGCCGACCAGCCACCTCGCTCATCGGGGCAAGAAGAGGGAGCGAACGGTTATCCAACTGCACCGTCTCGTAAGCGATGGAGGTTACCTCTTTTTCAACCAACTGCTTGGTTAGCTCGAGATCGGCAGCGAGGTGCAGATAGGTGAACAACACCAGACCAGGTCTGAGGTACTGGTATTCCTGCTCAATGGGTTCTTTGACCTTTAGCACCATGTCTGCGATGGCCCAGGTTTCGGCGGCATCCTTGGTGATTTTCGCGCCAGCGGCGACATACTCTTCGTCGGTGATCGACGAACCGCGCCCAGCGCCGGCCTGAACATAAACTTCGTGGCCCGAGGCCACCAAATCATGCACTCCCGCTGGTGTAATGGCTACGCGATATTCGTTGTTTTTTACTTCGCTCGGGATCGCTACCCGCATGATTCTCCTTGTGTGCGGCTTCGTTGCTGCACTCTGAGAAAAACTCTACCCGATAGCCCGAAATGCCGTTTTGAGCCGTGTCCATGTGGCAGGATTTAGAGTGGGCGGTTTCGCCCGGGTGTTGTCGGTTGGTCTTTCGACCCTTTTGTGGAAATGAGTTCAAAATGGACGCTGCAAAAATCACTCGTCGGTCGCTGTTTGCTGGTGCAGGCGCGGTCGGTGTAACCACGATGCTGGCCGCCTGTGGCGGTAGCACCAAGTCGGTTGTCTGGGACAACTGGCCTTACTACATGGATGGTGAGGCCGACGGAACCTTCCCGACCCTCAAGGACTTCCAGACCAAGACCGGAATCACGGTCAAGTACAACACCAAGGTGGACGACAACAACACCTACGTGGCCAGCATCAAGAACCAGCTCGAGGCTGGCTCTGACACTGGCGCTGACACCTTCTGCCTCACTGACTGGATGATCTCCAGACTCATTGCTGCGGGTCAGGTTCAGGAACTCGACTACGCGAAGCTTCCTAACGTAACCGCAAACATCGACCCTGCATTCAAGGACACTTTCGGTGCGTTCGACCCAGGTCGCAAGTACTCGCTTCCTTGGAAGGGAATCATCGGTGCGGTCGGTTTCCACAAGGCAAACTACAAGGCCGCGACCGGCAAAGATGCTCCGACCTCGCTAGATGACCTCTGGGTTCCAGAGCTAAAGGGCAAGGTCGAGGTTCTTGCAGAAATGCGCGACACCCTCGGAATCTTTATGCTTGCCGACGGCGTGGACATCGACAAGTTCACCAAGGATGACTTCATGCGCACCTTGGACAAGTTCAACGGTTTGGTTCAGTCTGGACACATCCGTGGAGTGAAGGGCAACAGCTACATCGAGGACTACATCTCGGGTGATGCAATCGCAGGTATCGTCTGGGCCGGTGATCTGGTTGCCACCAACCTTGAGAACGGCAACGAAGACCTCGGTTACGTTCTTCTCGACTCTGGTTCGACCTTCGCCACCGACAACTTCGTAATTCCAAACGGCGCGAAGAACGTTGACAACGCTCTC
>JBEGRP010000015.1:0-22572 GCA_041180345.1 Actinomycetota bacterium
GATGCAACCGCGACCTCGGGGCCGGCGTGGGTGTAAATCACGGCGTCGGACTCGCGCGCCAGGGTTGCACCCTGGGTGTTGCAGATTGCCAGCACCTTGGCGCCGGCCTCCTTGGCGTAGCGTGTGGCCATCAAGGTGTCCATGGTCTCACCCGACTGGCTGATCGCCACCACCAGAGTGCGGTCGGTGATGATCGGGTCGCGGTAGCGGAACTCGTGACTCAGCTCCACCGAGGTGGGGATGCGCGACCACTTTTCGATGGCGTACTTGGCAACATCGCCGGCGTAGCTGGCGGTACCGCAGGCAACGAATATCAGGCGGTCGATGTTGTTGACCCAGTCCTCACCCAGGCACTCGACCTCGGAAAGCTTGACCACACCATCGGCGTCGGGTGTCGCCCACTGCCTGAGGCTGGTCGTGAATCTCTTTGTCCATGAAGGATGGCCAGCCACCCTTGCTGGCGGCACTGGCATCCCAGTCCACGGTGAACTCTTCGGGAGTGGCCGGGGTTCCGTCGAAACCGCGGACCTCCACCGAGTTGGCGCGCAGGATTACGATCTGGTCCTGTCCGACGCTGATCGCACGCTTGGTGTGCTCCACGAACGCTGCAACGTCAGATCCCAGGAAGTTCTCACCGTCACCGAGACCAATGACCAGCGGTGCGTTGCGGCGGGCAGCCATGACCACGTCCGGCTGGTCAACGTGAATCACCAGCAAAGTGAAGGCGCCGTGCAGGCGGTTTACCACGTTCGCGAATGCGGTCGGGAGGTCGCCAACCTTGGCGTACTCGCGCGCAATCAGGTGGGCGGCAACCTCGCTGTCGGTCTCGGAGGCAAACTTGGTGCCCTCGGCCAGCAACTCGGCCTTCAGCTCGGCGAAGTTCTCGATGATGCCGTTGTGAATCAGGGAAAGTTTTTGGGTTGGACCACCGAGGTGCGGGTGCGCATTGCCGTCGGTCGGGGCGCCGTGGGTGGCCCAGCGGGTGTGTCCAATACCGATGTGCGAGGGGCGAAGCGGGTGCTCGGTGATTTCACTGACCAGATTGGTCAGCTTGCCGGCCTTCTTGCGGGTCTCTAGACCCAACTCGCTGATAACCGAAACGCCGGCCGAGTCATATCCGCGGTATTCCAGGCGACGAAGGCCTCCCAGCAACACATCCAGGGTTTCTTTTGGACCTACATAGCCGACGATTCCGCACATAAGGACTAATTTACGGCAGAATTGCCAGTTATGAGCTTAGGTAGCGGCGGGGCGGTCAGCCCATTCGTCGAGATTGCACGCGCCGATTGGGCAGCGTTGGGACGCGCCGAGAATACCCCCCTCACCGAGGACGAAGTCGCACAGATTCGCGGTCTCGGTGACTTCATGGATCTGGATGAGGTGCGGGATGTTTACCTCCCGCTGAGCCGCCTGCTGAACCTCTATGTTTCCGAGGCACAACAGCTGCACTCGGTGACCAGCGGGTTCCTGGGTGAGCGTGCCAGTCGGACTCCTTTCATCATCGGCGTCGCCGGCTCGGTGGCGGTTGGCAAGAGCACCGTTAGCCGTTTGCTGCGAGAGCTGCTGAAGCGCTGGGAGGGCACCCCGAACGTTGCCCTGATCACCACCGATGGCTTCCTGTATCCAAACGCCGAGCTCGAAGCCAAGGGCATCATGCAGCGCAAGGGCTTCCCGGAGAGCTACGACCGTTTGGCGCTGCTGAAGTTTGTGGCCGACGTAAAGAGCGGCGTTCCGGAGGTTTCGGCGCCGGTCTACAGCCACCTCTACTACGACATCATGCCGGGCGAGCGAGCGGTGGTGCAGACTCCGGACGTGCTGATCGTGGAGGGCTTGAACGTGCTGCAGCAGCCCGGTCCCGGACAGGCGGTAGCGCTGAGCGACTACTTCGACTTCAAGATTTACGTTGATGCGGAGACCAGCGACATCAAGGAGTGGTTCCTGAATCGATTCCGCAAGCTGCGCGAATCCGCCTTCACCAACCCCGCCAGCTACTTCCACCGCTACTCGCAGGTGCCGTTCGAAGAGGCGCTACAGCGCGCTAACGAGATCTGGGACACCATCAACCTGCCGAACCTGGTTGACAACATTTTGCCTACGCGCTCGCGGGCAACTCTGGTGTTGAAGAAGGGTGCAAACCACACCGTCGACTCGGTGCTGCTGCGGAAAATCTAGCTACTGCTAGAGCGCTAGGCGCTGTTCGACCAAAACCGCGATGCGGCCGGCCCAGCTCTGTGCGGTGCCCTCATCGGCGGCCTCGACCATGACGCGAACCAGCGGCTCGGTGCCGGAGGCGCGAAGCAAAACACGACCGGTTCCGGCAAGCTCGGCCTCGGCCTCGGCGACCAGCGCCTGAATAGCTTCGTCGGAATCCACGCGAGTCTTGTCCACGTTTGGAACGTTGATCAGCAGCTGCGGGAAGATCTGCATCACCTTGGTCAGCTCGTTCAGGCTCTTGCCGGTGCGCTTCATCTCGGCCAGCAGGTGCAGGCCGGTCAGAACACCGTCTCCGGTGGTGGCGTACTTGCTGAAAATGATGTGGCCGGACTGCTCGCCACCGAGGCTGTAACCGCCGGCGCGCATCTCTTCCAGCACGTAGCGGTCGCCTACCTTGGTCTCCAGCATCTGAATGTCGGCATTGCGCATCGCGACCTTCAGACCCAGGTTGCTCATCACAGTTGCCACCAGGGTATTGCGCGCCAGCTGACCACGGGCCTTGGCGCTCAGCGCCAAGATCGCCATGATCTGGTCGCCGTCCACAATCGCACCGGTGTGGTCTACGGCCAGGCAGCGGTCGGCGTCGCCGTCGTGCGCGATACCAACATCGGCACCGAGTTCCAGAACCTTGGCCTGGAGCGATGAAAGATGGGTAGAACCCACACCGAGGTTGATGTTCAGACCGTCTGGCTCGGCACCGATAACGGTGACCTGGGCTCCGGCGTCACGGAAGGCTTCCGGCGAAACCGCAGCGGCCGCACCATTGGCGCAGTCGAGCACCACCTTGATGCCATCGAGGCGGTTGGGCAGCGACTTCAAGAGGTGAATCAGATAGCGGTCCTCGGCGTCCGCAAAGCGGTGCACGTGACCCACTTCGCCACCAACCGGGGCAAGCTTCGGAGCCGCCATTCCGGCCTCGATGCGGTCCTCGACAGCATCCGGCAGCTTGTGTCCGCCACGCGCGAAGAACTTGATGCCGTTGTCGGCCGCGGGGTTGTGGCTGGCAGAGATCATCACGCCGAAGTCGGCGTCCAGGTCTGCGGTGAGGAACGCGGTAGCCGGAGTCGGCAGCACACCGGCGTCAAAAACATCAACCCCCGAACTCGCGAGTCCGGCAGCGACTGCTGCGCTGATGAACTCGCCCGAGATTCGGGGGTCGCGGCCAATTACGGCCTTTGGCTTGTTACCTGCCTGGCGGGCTGGTTCGCCCAGCACGATGGCTGCTGACTGAGCCAGCAGGAGTGCGGTTTCGACGGTCAGATCGCGGTTAGCGAGACCTCGCACACCATCGGTGCCAAACAGGCGAGCCATGCTTGAATACCAGAGGCAGAAAGCGAATTAACGCTTGCTGAACTGCGAAGCCTTACGTGCCTTCTTGAGACCGGCCTTCTTGCGCTCGATGACGCGGGCGTCGCGGCTCAGGAAGCCAGCCTTCTTCAGTGCTGGACGGTTGTTGTCGCGGTCGATCTCGTTCAGTGCGCGCGAGATGCCGAGGCGCAGTGCGCCAGCCTGACCGGCAACGCCACCACCGTTGATGCGGGCGATAACGTCGTACGAGCCACCGAGGTCAAGAACCTTGAATGGGTCGGTGATCAGCTGCTGGTGCAGCTTGTTTGGGAAGTAGTCCTCGAGGGTGCGGCCGTTGACCTTGATGGTGCCGGTTCCTGGAACCAGACGAACACGGGCAACTGCCTCCTTGCGACGGCCGGTGCCGGCGCCAGGTACGGTCAGAGCTGGGCGAGCTGCCTTGACGGCTGCCTTCGCTGCTGGGGTCTCGGTGGTGTAGCTCTCTGGAGCTACTTCTACTGCTTCGTTCTTAGCCACGATGAAATCCTTGTTTTAGTGAGCCAGCGACTACTGGGCTACCTGGTCGATGATGTAAGGCTTTGGCTGCTGTGCAGCGTGTGGGTGCGAAGGACCTGCGTAGACCTTCAGCTTCGACAGCTGGTCGCGGCCGAGGGTGTTCTTTGGCAGCATGCCGCGGATAGCCTTCTCGACTGCCTTCTCTGGGCTCTTCTCCAAGAACTCAGCGTAGGTAGTAGCGGTCAGACCACCTGGGTAACCCGAGTGGCGGTAAGCCTTCTTCTGAGCCAGCTTGGCACCGGTCAGGGCAACCTTGTCGGCGTTGATGATTACTACGAAGTCGCCGTTGTCCATGTGAGGAGCAAAGGTTGGCTTGTGCTTGCCGCGCAGAAGAGCAGCGGCGTGGGTGGCGAGGCGGCCCAATACGACGTCAGTGGCGTCGATGACCAGCCACTCGTTGGAGAGCTCGTGAGCCTTTGGTGAGTAAGTACGCACGCTAAATTGCCTTTTCGTTCTAGTTCGGATTGAAATGAATCCGCTACTTGAAGAGAGTCTTCTGGGGATCCAAGTTTTCAATTGGCAGCCAATAAAGGTAAGCCAATACCAAGGGTCTAGTTTACCCGCCTTTAGGCACGCTGGTCAAACCCGATTTTCACCGAGATTAATTCAGTCCTCGTCCAGACTGCGCACATCCTTGGTGCGGGCGACTTGCGCAGCCATATCGCCAGGTGCGGGATAGCCAATTTCCATTAGCGTCAGCCCCTTGGCAGCTACGACCTTGTAGCTGGAACTGCGATCGGCAGCCTTTAGACGGGCCGCGATCTCGGTGGCGGTGGCGCGACCCTCACCCACGGCAATCAGCGCACCGACAATGGAACGCACCATGTTGTGGCAGAAGGCGTCGGCCAGCAGTTCGACCTCCACCACGCGGTTTTCGTCCTGGCGTCTGGTCACCGAGATCTGGCGAAGCTCGCGAATGGTGGTGCTGAACGGGCGCGGCCGGCAAAACGAGGCGAAGTCGTGAAGGCCGTAAAGCTGTAGCGCTGCGCGTTGCATCTCCACCAGGTCCAACGGACGACGGGTCCAGAGCGTGCTGCGAGCCTCGATCGGATCCTTCACGGCGTCGCCATCTGCGATTCGGTAGCGGTAACGCCGGAAGGTTGCGGCGAATCGGGCATCGAAACCCGCCAGAGCGAATTCGACCGAGAAAACGCGAATGTCATCATCCAAAAGCGAGTTGAGACGGTCTCGAATGGCGCCTTCGACCATGGTTGGCCCAGCGAATCGGCCTAGTCGCTTGATCTGGGCCTTGGATAGGTCGATGTGCAACACCTGATGACGGGCATGGACTCCGGCATCGGTGCGACCGGCAACTGTAAGACCGTAGCAATCTGCGTCGGCGTCGAAAATTTGCTCCAGAACCTTGAGGAAGCAGCCCTCCACGGTTCGAAGTTTCGGCTGTTTGGCCCAGCCGTTGAAGTCGGTGCCGTCGTAGGCGAAGTCGACTTTAAAGCGAACGAGTCCGTCGACTGGGTCGACGGACTCGTTCATTAGCTTCTTAGCTAGCGCTAGTAAGCGGGAAACTACTCAGCAGCAGCCTCGGTTGCAGCCTCGGCTACAACCTCTACTGCCTCTTCGGCTACTACGTCTTCGACAACTGCCTCTACGACAGGAGCCTCAACCGCGGTTGCCTTGATGGCGTTGGCCAGCTTGACCTTGTTAGCTGCAGGCTTTGCAACTACTGGGTCCAGAACCAGCTCGATGACTGCCATCGGTGCGTTGTCGCCCTTACGGTAGCCCAGCTTGGTGATGCGGGTGTAGCCACCGTTGCGGTCTGCAACCTGAGGAGCGATGTTGGTGAACAGCTCGTGGACTACGCCCTTGTTGGTGATCTGCTGAAGAACGCGACGACGTGCAGCCAGGTCTCCGCGCTTTGCGAAGGTGACCAGGCGCTCTGCCACTGGACGCAGGCGCTTTGCCTTGGTCTCGGTGGTGGTGATGCGCTTGTGCTCGAACAGCTGTGCGGCCAGGTTGTTGAGAAGCAGACGCTCGTGTGCTGGTCCGCCGCCCAGACGTGGGCCCTTAGTTGGTGTAGGCATTATTTTCTCCTAATAACTTTCTAAAACTTAGGCCTGGTCGTCGCCGTCGTAGGCCGAGAAGTAAGCGGCGTCAAAGCCAGGAACTGCGTCCTTGAACTTGAGGCCCATGGAAGCTAGCTTGTCGCGAACCTCGTCAACCGACTTGCTGCCGAAGTTGCGGATGTTCATCAGCTGGTCTTCGGTCAAACCGATGAGCTCGCTCACGGTGTTGATTCCCTCGCGCTTCAAGCAGTTGTAGCTGCGAACGGTCAGGTCGAGGTCCTCAATTGGGGTAGCCAGCTCTGGAGCCAGGCCAACCTCGGTTGGTGCTGGGCCGATCTCGATACCCTCGGCATCGACGTTCAGCTCCTTTGCGAGGCTGAACAGCTCAACCAGGGTCTTACCTGCCGAAGCGAAGGCGTCCTTAGGGTTGGTGCTGTCCTTGGTCTCGACATCAACAATCAGCTTGTCGAAGTTGGTGAACTCACCGGCACGAGTTGCCTCGACGCGGTAAGCAACCTTCAGAACTGGCGAGTAGATGCTGTCAACTGGGATAACACCTGGGTCAGCCTGTGGGTTGCGGTTCTGGACGTCCTGGACGTAGCCACGGCCACGCTCGATAGCCAGTTCCATCTCGAACTTGCCCTTGTCGTTCAGGTGGCAGATAACGAGGTCCTTGTTGTGGATCTCAACGCCAGCAGGAACGGTGATGTCGGCAGCGGTAACTGCACCGGCACCGGACTTCGAGATGTGAGCGACCACTGGCTCGTCGTTCTCCGACGAAACTACGAGGTCCTTCACGTTCAGGATGATCTCGGTGACGTCTTCCTTCACACCTGGGATGGTGGTGAAGGCGTGAGGAACGCCAGCGATACGAATGTTGGTTACTGCTGCGCCAGGAATCGACGAAAGCAGGGTGCGGCGGAGCGAGTTACCCAGGGTGTAACCGAAGCCAGGCTCCAGTGGCTCCAGGGTGAAACGCGAGCGGTTCGGTGCGAGTACTTCTTCTTTGAGCTCGGGACGCTGTGCAATGAGCACGTTGTTTCCTTTCATCTAGGCATCCGCTATATGACGCCTATTTTGGGGGTTCCGCACAGTGGCCACTGCGCGGCTTTGAATTTATGAAGTTGTGGCCAATGGTCGCTGGCTAGCGGCCAATTGGGTTTTCGAGGTGCCTCGCCCACACGGTTTATTCGCGCGGGCGAAGCAGCGCAAATGAACTAGACGCGGCGACGCTTTGGAGGGCGGCAGCCGTTGTGTGCCTGTGGGGTGACGTCCGAAATCGAACCGACCTCGAGGCCTGCGGCCTGGAGCGAGCGGATAGCGGTCTCGCGGCCCGAACCTGGACCCTTCACGAAGACGTCAACCTTCTTGAGGCCGTGCTCCTGAGCCTTGCGAGCTGCCGACTCGGCTGCCAGCTGGGCTGCGAATGGGGTCGACTTACGCGAACCCTTGAAACCTACGTCACCCGACGACGACCACGAGATAACTGCGCCGGTGGCGTCAGTGATCGAAACGATGGTGTTGTTGAAGGTGCTCTTGATGTGAGCCTGACCTACGGTGATGTTCTTCTTTTCCTTGCGGCGTGGCTTACGAGCGCCCGCTGCGGTGGCCTGCTTCTTTGGTGCTGCCATTTGAGTTTCTCCTAAATCCTTGATCGACGACTAGCGTGCCTAATGGCTACTAGCGAGTCGCCTTCTTCTTGCCGGCTACGGTGCGCTTTGGACCCTTGCGAGTACGTGCGTTGGTCTTGGTGCGCTGACCGCGAACTGGGAGACCCTTGCGGTGACGGATACCTTCGTAGGAACCGATTTCAACCTTGCGGCGGATGTCGCCAGCGATGTCGCGGCGGAGGTCACCCTCAACCTTAAAGTTGCCTTCGATGTAGTCACGGATTGCGACGAGCTGGTCGTCGGTGAGGTCCTTGACGCGGATGTTCTTGTCGATCTTGGTGTCGGCCAGAATCTTGACCGAACGGGTGCGACCGATACCGAATACGTAGGTTAGGGCGATTTCAACGCGCTTCTCGCGTGGAATGTCGACGCCGGCAATACGTGCCATGTGGGATTTCTCCTGTTTTTATTGAAGGTCTGCAGCAACTGAAATCTTGGGTTTAGCGACCCAAGCCTCCGCCTTCTCGGAGGGTGCCCGTTGCAATCAGAGAAACTTGATTGCAACTTCGTTCGTTGCCTTGTTTTTATTTAGTTGTTGCGAATCCGGTGGAAACCGGTCCCGCTACATTCTTTGATGGCATGCCATCTAAGAAAATTTGGGTTAGCCCTGGCGCTGCTTGTGACGTGGGTTCTCGCAGATGACCATGACTCGACCGTGGCGGCGGATGACCTTGCACTTGTCGCAAATCTTCTTGACGCTTGGGTTTACCTTCATGTCTCTTACTTCTCATCGAGGGTTCTTGCGAACCCGGGGTTTACAGCCGAACATGGTTTGCCCAGCCGAGTTTTTGGGTAGTCGTTCTGAAGAACGGCTTATTTGTAGCGGTAGATGATGCGGCCACGAGTCAAGTCGTAGGTGCTGAGCTCTACGATTACGCGGTCCTCTGGGAGGATGCGGATGTAGTGCTGGCGCATTTTGCCCGAGATGTGAGCGAGTACCTTGTGCCCGTTGGTTAGCTCCACGCGGAACATCGCGTTTGGAAGAGCCTCCACAACCGAGCCTTCGATCTCGATTACACCGTCTTTGTTAGCCATGCACTCACTTACTTGTCTTGGCAATCATTTACTGCTGATTTGATGCATTCCGCGCACGAAAAACCCCGAAAAACCTTCAGGGATTAAACGTGTAGAAACACCGAGTTTCAATCCTAGCCGAATCCGAAGAGAAATGCTAGGTGAGATTTAGTCACCTAGAGGTGCGACCTGCACCCCGAGCTTGGCCAACTCAGCGGCTCCACCATCGCTGGCGGTGAGCACCCAGATACCACCCTCATGGATTGCAATGGTGTGCTCCCAGTGGCTGGCATCCGAACCATCTACGGTGGACACGGTCCAGTCATCGTCCAGAACTTTGGTGATCTCGGTGCCGTTGGTGACCATCGGTTCGATGGCAACAACCAAGCCCGGTTGAATTTTCGGGGTAAGGCCACGAACCGCGTAGTTGAATACCGGTGGGTCTTCGTGCATGCTGCGGCCAATACCGTGACCTACGTATTCCTCGAGGATGCCGAAGCGACCCTGGGATTTCACGTATTTCTCGATGGCCACACCAACGTCATTCAGGCGCTTTCCCTTGGCGAGTGCCGCGATTCCGTGCCACAGGCTTGCCTCAGTGACGCGCGAAACGCGTTCGCGGCGAGCCGCGACTGCGGGGTCGCCACCGGGAACCAGAACGGTTATCGCCGAGTCGCCGTTCCAGCCATCGATGATGGCGCCGGCGTCTATGCTGACCAGGTCACCTGGCTGCAGAATGCGGTCGGCGCTAGGAATTCCGTGAACAACTTCCTCATTAATCGAGGCGCAGATGGTGTGGTGGTAGCCGGGAACCAGCTGGAAGTTACTTTTACCACCGAGTGACTCGATGGTTTCGTTGGCGATGCGGTCCAACTCGAGGGTGCTAACCCCTGGGGCGACAGCAGCACGTACCGCCTTGAGGGCAGCTTCGGTGATTAGACCGGCACGGCGCATCTTCAGGATTTGGTCGTTGGTTTTTAGCTCAAAATCGCTGCGCGACATTGTTGCCTCCGTAGTTTGGGGCGACTAAGCGGTGATGCCGCGAGCGGCCAGGGCACCGAGGATGCGCTCGGTGACTTCATCAACAGCACCTAGCCCGTCGACGGTGACAACCAGGTCACGCGCACCGTAGGTGTTGATCAGTGGAGCGGTCTGCTCCTCGTAGACCTCGAGACGACGACGGATTACCTCTTCGGTGTCGTCGGCACGACCCTGCTCGATGGCACGGTTTAGCAAGCGGCGAACAACCTCGTCGGTGTCTGCGGTCAAGAGCACTACTGCATCCAGCTGGGTGCCGGCATCGGAAGTGGGTAGCCGTCCAGCAGGAAACCAGGCTTGGCGTCATCGTGGGTGAGGCGGTCGCGAACCAGGTCGTTGGTGACACTGTCCGGAACATATTCGCCACGGTCCATGAAGGACTTGGCAAGCTTGCCCAGCTCGGTTTCATTCTTCACGTTGTGACGGAAGATGTCGCCGGTAGAAATTGCAGGGATGCCAAAGGTCTCAGCAAGCTTGACCGCCTGGGTACCCTTGCCGGCGCCCGGAGCGCCAATCAAGAGTAGGCGGGTCACTTCAGCAGACCCTCGTAGTTACGCTGCTCCATCTGGGCGCTGATCTGCTTCACGGTCTCCAGGCCAACACCAACGATGATGAGGATCGAGGTACCGCCGAATGGGAAGTTCTGGCTGGTGCCCAGCAGGCCGTAAGCGATCAGCGGAATCAGTGCGATCAGACCCAGGTAGATAGCTCCAGGGAAAGTGATGCGGCTCAGCACGAAGTCCAAGAACTCCATGGTTGGGCGGCCGGCACGGATACCCGGGATGAAGCCGCCGTAGCGCTTCATGTCGTCTGCGACCTCTTCAGGGTTGAAGGTGATCGCTACGTAGAAGTAGGTGAAGCCGAAAATCAACAGGAAGTACACAATCATGTACAGCGGGTGGTCACCACGGGTCAGGTAGTTCGAGACCCAGGTAACCCAAGGAGCAACGTTGCCCTTGGCATCTGGCTGGTTGAACTGAGCGATCAGCGCAGGCAGGTACAGCAAGCTGGAGGCGAAGATAACTGGAACCACGCCGGCCATGTTGACCTTGATTGGAATGTAGGTGCTCTGGCCACCGTATTCACGACGACCAACCATGCGCTTGGCGTACTGCACCGGAATGCGACGCTGCGACTGCTCGACCAGGATGACCAGGGCGACAGTGACCACTGCGACCGCCAAAACGGCAATCAGGGTCTCGATGTCCTTGGTCTGCGCAATCTGAGCCAGCGATGCTGGGAAGCGCGATGCGATCGAGGTGAAGATGAGGAGGGACATACCATTGCCCACGCCGCGCTCGGTTACAAGCTCACCGAGCCACATGATGAGGCCGGTTCCTGCGGTCATGGTCAGAACCATGAGGGTGATACCCACCCAGGTGTTGTCCTTGATGACTGGAAGTACACAGTTCTGGCCAAACAGTGCGCCCTGGTTTGCTACGGCAACCAGAGTGGTCGACTGCAGCACCGCGAGGGCGATGGTCAGGTAACGGGTGTACTGGGTCAGAGTGGCCTGGCCAGACTGACCTTCCTTGTGCAGAGTCTCGAAGCGCGGAATTACCACGCGAAGCAGCTGCACGATGATGCTGGAGGTGATGTAAGGCATGATACCCAGCGAGAAAATGCTGAGCTGCAGCAAAGCGCCGCCGCTAAACAGGTTCACCAACTCATACAGTCCACTGGTGGACTGGTTCTGAGCGATACATTGCTGAACGTTCGTGTAGTTCACCAGTGGCGAAGGAATGAACGATCCAAGGCGATAAATCGCAACAATGAACAAGGTGAAAGCGAGTTTGTTACGTAGGTCCGGGGTACGGAATACGCGAGCGACGGCGCTTAGCAACTTAGGCCTCCAGGCTTAATTGAAACTTTTGAGACTACTCGGTGACCGAGCCGCCAGCTGCGACAATCTTCTCGGCTGCAGAGCGCGAGACCTTGTCTACACTGACAGTCAGTTTAACCGACAGGTCACCGGTTCCGAGGACCTTTACCAGTTCGTTCTTACGAACTGCGCCCTTTGCAACCAGATCAGCAACGGTTACGTTGCCGCCCTGTGGGTAGAGTGCCTCGAGCTTCTCCAGGTTTACAACCTGGTACTCAACGCGGAATGGGTTCTTGAAGCCACGGAGCTTAGGAGTACGCATAACGAGACGCACACCACCACCCTCGAAGCCTGGGCGGACCTGGTAACGAGCCTTAGTACCCTTGGTACCGCGACCTGCGGTCTTACCCTTCGAAGCCTCACCACGACCAACGCGGGTGCGCTCCTTCTTCGAACCTGGTGCTGGACGAAGGTGGTGCAGCTTCAGAACCGAAACCTTCTCCTCGGCCTCTGCCTTCTTGGCAGCTGGCTTAGCAGCGGCCTTTGGAGCAGCAGCCTTGGCGGCAGCTGGCTTCTCAGCAGCGGCAGCCTTAGGAGCGGCGGTCTTAGCGGCAGCAGCCTTTGGAGCTGCTTCCTTCTTCTCAGCGGCTGGCTTAGCGGCGGCCTTTGGGGCAGCAGCCTTAGCGGCAGCAGGCTTTGCAGCAGCGGTCTTGGCCGCGGCTGGCTTCTTCTCGGCGGCTGGCTTAGCAGCAGCAGCCTTGGCTGCTGGCTTTGCAGCAGCTGGCTTCTTCTCTTCTGCCATTAGTCGATCTCCTCAACCTTTACAAGGTGGGCAACCGCGCGAACGAGACCGCGCACAACCAGGCTGTCGTCCTTGACGACGATGTCGCCAATACGCTTCAAGCCCAGGGTGCGAAGGGACTCGCGCTGGTTCGGCTTGCCACCGATTTCACTCTTGATCTGGGTAACCTTCAGACGTGCAGCCATTAGGCACCTACCTTAGTCTCGGCACGAAGCAGACGCGCAGGCGCTACTTCATCCAGGCTCAGGCCACGACGAGCTGCAACTGCGCGAGGCTCTTCCAAGCCCTTCAGTGCCTCAACAGTGGCGTGGACGATGTTCAGGGTGTTGCTCGAACCGAGCGACTTGCTGAGGACGTCGTGGATTCCAGCGCACTCGAGTACGGCGCGAACTGGACCACCGGCGATAACTCCGGTACCTGCAGCAGCTGGGCGCAGCATTACTACACCTGCAGCAGCCTCGCCCTGTACTGGGTGAGGGATGGTGCTGCCGATGCGTGGAACGCGGAAGAAGTTCTTCTTTGCGTCCTCGACACCCTTAGCGATAGCGGCTGGAACCTCGCGGCTCTTGCCGTAGCCAACGCCTACCAGGCCGTTGCCGTCACCGACAACTACCAGAGCGGTGAACGAGAAACGACGACCACCCTTGACAACCTTCGAAACGCGGTTGATGGTAACAACGCGCTCTAGGAACTCGCTCTTCTTCTCTTCGCGCTCACGACGGTCGTTGCGTGGACCACGGTCACGGCTGCCGCGACGGGCCTCGCGCTCGGTCGACTCAACGGTCTCGGTGGTTGCAGCTGCGGTTGCTTCAGTAGTCAACTCTTGCTCCTTGTTCTCAGCCATTAGAGGACCAGTCCTGCCTCGCGGGCACCGTCAGCAATAGCTGCGACGCGACCTGCGTACTTGTTACCACCGCGGTCGAATACGACCTCGGTGACACCGGCGTCCTTGGCGCGCTTGGCAACCAGCTGGCCGATGGCCTTCGACTTGTCAGTCTTGGTGGCCTCCAGAGCGCGGAACTCCTTCTCCATGGTGCTAGCCGATGCCAGGGTGATGCCCTTGGCGTCGTCTACAACCTGAACGAAGACGTGACGTGCCGAACGAGTGACGACCAGACGTGGACGCGCTGCCGAACCAACGATCTTCTTGCGAAGACGGTCGTGGCGACGCGAACGGGCTGCGGCCTTGCTCTTGCCGCGAGTCTTAGTGGTGAGACCCATTACTTCTTACCAGCCTTTCCGGCCTTGCGACGAACAACCTCGCCTGCGTAGCGAACACCCTTGCCCTTGTAAGGCTCTGGCTTGCGTAGCTTGCGGAGGTTAGCGGCAACCTCACCAACCTGCTGCTTGTCGATACCCGACACAGTCAGCTTGGTGTTGCCCTCAACGGTGAAAGTGATGCCCTCTGGGGCCTTCACGTAGATTGGGTGCGAGTAACCGAGGGCGAACTCGATGTCCGAGCCCTTTGCGGTAACGCGGTAACCGGTACCAACGATCTCGAGGCCCTTGGTGTAACCAGTGGTAACACCGGTGACCAGGTTCGAAATCAGGGTACGGGTCAGACCGTGCAGCGAACGCGAGTTGCGCTCGTCATCTGGACGGGTAACAACGACGGTGTTCTCTTCGAGAGCAACGGTGATCGGTGCAGCAACGGTGTGGCTCAGGCTGCCCTTAGGGCCCTTAACCGAAACAACGCTGCCGTCAATCTTTACCTCGACGCCGGCTGGAACCGGGATCGGGAGCTTACCAATACGCGACATCTTGGATTACCAAACGTAGGCAACGACTTCGCCGCCTACTCCCTTCTTGGATGCCTGGCGATCGGTCAGCAGACCGCTCGAAGTGGACAGGATAGCGATGCCGAGGCCGCCCAGAACACGTGGCAGCTCGTTGGCCTTTGCGTATACACGCAGACCTGGCTTGCTAACACGCTTGATTCCGGCGATCGAACGCTCGCGGTTTGGACCGAACTTCAGGTCAACGGTCAGGGTCTTACCGACCTCTGCGTCCTTGACGTCGAAGCCAGCAATGTAACCCTCGTTCTTGAGGATCTCTGCGATGTTAGCCTTCAGCTTGCTGTGAGGCAGGCTGATCGACTCGTGGTACGCAGAGTTGGCATTGCGCAGTCGGGTCAGAAAATCTGCAACCGGATCTGTCATTGTCATTGTTTTATGTACCTTCCTCGGGTGGTTTCTAGACGCTTTTCGGGCGGCTAGACCTTCTCGATGATTGTTAGTTGGTCTTGAATGGGAAGCCGAGGGCCAGAAGCAGCGCCTTGCCTTCCTCGTTGTTCTTTGCGGTGGTCACAACGGTGATGTCCATACCGCGTGGGCGGTCGATGGAATCCTGGTTGATCTCGTGGAACATGGTCTGCTCGTTGAGGCCGAAGGTGTAGTTTCCGTTGCCGTCAAACTGGTTGCCGTTCAGACCGCGGAAGTCGCGGATACGAGGCAGGCTCAGGTTGAGCAGGCGGTCCAGGAACTCCCACATGCGGTCGCCACGCAGGGTGACGTGTGCACCGATTGCCTGGCCTTCGCGCAGCTTGAACTGTGCGATCGACTTGCGAGCCTTGTTAACCTGTGGCTTCTGACCGGTGATTGCGGTCAGGTCCTTGATTGCGTGCTCGATCAGCTTGCCGTCCTTAGCAGCCTCACCGACACCCATGTTCACAACGATCTTGGTCAGACCTGGAACCTGGTGTGGGTTGGTGAAACCGAACTCGGTGGTCAGCTGAGCGATGATCTCGCTCTTGTACTTAGCCTTCAGGCGAGGCTGCACCTTGGTAGCTTCTGCAGTCATTAGATGTCCTTACCCGACTTCTTGGCTACGCGGATGCGGTTGGTCTTGGTGACGCCATTCTTAGTGACGGTCTCCAGACGAACACCGATACGGGTTGCCTTCTTGGTCTCTGGGTCAACCAGAGCAACGTTGGAGATGTGGATTGGAGCCTCAGCGGTCTCGATGCCACCAGTCTTGGTGCCACGGTCGCTCTGAGAGACCTTCTTGTGCTTGGTGACCAGGTTTACACCCTCGACCACAACACGGTTGTTGTCTACAGAAAGGACGTGACCGGTCTTACCCTTGTCGCCGCCGCGCTCCTGCTTTGCTCCAGTGATGACGACTACGAGGTCGCCCTTCTTGATGCTTGCCATGATTAGATAACCTCCGGTGCCAGCGAGATGATCTTCATGAACTTCTTGTCACGCAGCTCACGACCGACTGGGCCGAAGATGCGGGTGCCCTTAGGCTCACCGTCGTTCTTGATGATTACTGCTGCGTTCTCGTCGAACTTGATGTAGGAGCCATCTGGACGACGGGTCTCCTTAGCGGTACGAACCACTACGGCCTTGACTACGTCACCCTTCTTGGCGTTTCCACCTGGGATTGCGTCCTTAACCGAGCACACGATGATGTCGCCTAGACCGGCGTAGCGGCGGCGCGATCCTCCGAGTACACGGATAACCAGCAGCTCCTTGGCGCCGGTGTTGTCGGCTACCGCGAGTCGTGATTCCTGTTGAAGCACTTTTTACTCCTTAGTAAAGGGAAGTCCTCGGACGAGGTTCCCTGGGGGTTTACTACTTAGCCTTCTCGAGAATCTCGACGAGGCGCCAGTTCTTGGTGGCCGAAAGTGGACGGGTCTCTGCGATCAGAACCAGGTCGCCGATGCCGGCGGTGTTCTGCTCGTCGTGAGCCTTCACCTTGGTGGAGCGACGGATGACCTTGCCGTAAAGCGGGTGCTTTACGCGGTCCTCAACCTCGACCACGATGGTCTTGTTCATCTTGTCGCTTACGACGTAGCCGCGACGAGTCTTGCGGTAACCGCGAGCCTCTGCCTCTGGGGCTACTGCAACTGCAGCCTTCTTCTCAGCCATGGTTACTTCTCCTCAGTAGCGGCAGCCTTGTCAGCTGCAGCCTTCTTGGCCTTTGGAGCAGCGGCTGGTGCGGCAACCGCACGGATGCCGAGCTCGCGCTCACGAATGATGGTGTAGATACGGGCGATGTCGCGCTTTACAGCACGCAGACGACCGTGGCTCTCGAGCTGACCAGTTGCGCTCTGGAAGCGCAGGTTGAACAGCTCTTCCTTAGCCTTCTTCAGCTCTTCAACGAGAACCGAGTCCTCAATCTTGTCCAGCTCAGCTGGGGTGAGGTTCTTCGAACCGAGCGCCATTATGCGTCACCTTCTTCGCGCTTGATGATGCGTGCCTTGAGAGGCAGCTTGTGGATCGCGCGGCGCATTGCCTCGCGTGCCAGTTCTTCGCTAACGCCCGAAACCTCGAACAGTACGCGACCTGGCTTGATGTTGGCAACCCACCACTCGACGTGGCCCTTACCGGAACCCATGCGGGTTTCGGCTGGCTTCTTGGTAAGTGGACGGTCAGGGTAGATGTTGATCCAAACCTTTCCACCACGCTTGATGTGACGGGTCATCGCGATACGAGCTGCCTCGATCTGACGGTTGGTCACGTAAGCAGGGGTCAGAGCCTGGATACCGAACTCACCAAAGCTAACCTTGGTGCCACCGGTAGCTGCACCCGAACGCTTTGGGTGGTGCTGCTTGCGGTGCTTGACACGACGTGGAATCAACATGGTTATGCCTGTGCTTCCTGCGCAGCCGGTGCAGCCTCTGCTGCTGGTGCAGCTGGGGCGGCGTTGCGGCGTGGACGCTCGTTACGGTCGCCACGTACAGGCTTTGCGTTTGCCTGCTCGCGAGCGAGCTCCTTGTTGGTGATGTCACCCTTGTAGATCCAGACCTTCACACCGATGCGACCGAAAACGGTCTTGGCCTCGTAGAAGCCGTAGTCGATGTTGGCACGGAGGGTGTGCAGAGGCACGCGGCCTTCGCGGTAGAACTCGGTGCGGCTCATTTCAGCGCCACCAAGACGACCGGAGCACTGAACACGGATACCCTTGGCACCCTGACGCAGTGCACCCTGCATTCCCTTGCGCATGGCGCGACGGAAAGCAACACGGGCGTTGAGCTGCTCGGCGATGCCCTGAGCAACCAGCTGTGCGTCCATGTCTGGGTTCTTGACCTCGAGGATGTTCAGCTGGATCTGCTTTGCAGTCAGCTTCTCGAGGTCGGCGCGGATAGCCTCTGCCTCAGCACCACGACGGCCGATGACCAGACCTGGGCGTGCAGTGTGGATGTCAACGCGAACGCGGTCACGGGTGCGCTCGATCTCGATGCGGCTAACGCCGGCACGGTCGAGGCGGCTGGTGAGCAGCGCACGAATCTTGATGTCCTCGGTTACGTAGTCCTGGTAACGCTGACCCTTCTTAGTGGAGTCCGCGAACCAACGCGACTTGTGGTCGGTAGTTACGCCAAGTCGGAAACCGTATGGGTTGACTTTCTGACCCATTAGTTGTTCCTCGCCTTCTGGCCCGCCTTGGCAAGCTCATCTGGGGTAGCAACCACAACAGTGATGTGGCTGGTGCGCTTCAGGATCTGGAATGCACGACCCTGAGCACGTGGCATGAAGCGCTTGAGGGTAGTGCCCTCGTCGACAAATGCCTTCGATACAACTAGGTCGGCCTCGTCGAAGTACGAGTTAGCAGCGTCGGCCTTAACCTTGGCGTTTGCTACTGCAGCCTGAACTAGCTTGAAGATTGGCTCACTGGCAGCCTGAGGTGCGAACTTCAGGATTGCCATGGCCTCAACAGCCTGCTTACCGCGGATCAAGTCGACGACGCGGCGAGCCTTTTGTGGAGTCACGCGGATGTGGCGCACTTTTGCGACAGCTTCCATGATTTCCTTTCCTTTCTCGTCTTTAGGACGCCGCTTACTTGCGGCGACCCTTCTTGTCGTCCTTCACGTGTCCACGGAAGGTGCGGGTTGGGGCGAATTCACCGAGCTTGTGACCGATCAGGGTCTCAGTGATGAATACAGGGATGTGCTTACGACCGTCGTGCACCGCGATGGTGTGGCCAATCATGGCCGGGATGATCATCGAGCGGCGCGACCAGGTCTTGATCACGTTCTTGGTGTTGGCCTCGTTCTGCTTTACAACCTTCTGCAACAGGTGGTTGTCGACGAATGGGCCCTTCTTAAGACTGCGTGGCATTTCTTTTCAGACTCCTATTAACGGTTCTTGCCGTTTGGACGACGACGAACGATGAGCTTGTCGCTCGGCAGGTTTGGCTTACGGGTACGACCCTCGGCCTGACCCCAAGGGGTAACTGGGTGACGGCCACCAGAGGTACGACCTTCACCACCACCGTGTGGGTGGTCAACTGGGTTCATGGCAACACCACGGACGGTTGGGCGAACACCCTTCCAGCGCATACGGCCGGCCTTACCCCAGTTGATGTTGCTCTGCTCGGCGTTGCCGACCTCACCGACGGTTGCACGGCAGCGAGCGTCAACGTTGCGAACTTCACCCGAAGGCAGACGCAGCTGAGCGTAAGCGCCATCCTTAGCGACCAGACGGATCGAGGCACCAGCCGAACGACCAAGCTTTGCACCAGCACCTGGCTTCAGCTCGATTGCGTGGACAACGGTACCGACAGGGATGTTCTTCAGTGGAAGAGCGTTACCTGGCTTGATGTCAGCCGATGGACCCTGCTCGATCTTGTCGCCCTGCTTCAGCTTGTTAGGGGCGATGATGTAGCGCTTGGTTCCGTCGATGTAGTGCAGCAGTGCGATACGAGCGGTACGGTTTGGGTCGTACTCGATGTGTGCGACTACTGCTGGTACGCCGTCCTTGTCATTGCGCTTGAAGTCGATGACGCGGTACTGGCGCTTGTGGCCACCACCGATGTGACGAGTAGTAACGCGACCAGCGCTGTTACGGCCACCAGTCTTCGACAGTGGCTTCAGCAGCGACTTCTCAGGAGTCGAGCGGGTGATCTCGGCGAAGTCCGAGACCGAAGCACCGCGACGACCTGGAGTCGTTGGCTTGTAATTGCGAATTGCCATTTTTCTGAATTCCTCTTTGCCTTAGCCGTTAACCAACGTTGGTGAAGATGTCGATTGAGCCGGACTTCAGGGTTACGATGGCGCGCTTGGTGTCCTTGCGCTTGCCGATACCAAACTTGGTGCGGCGTGCCTTACCAACACGGTTTAGGGTGTTGACGCTTGCAACCTCAACCTTGAAGATGTGCTCGATTGCCTGCTTGATCTCGGTCTTGTTCGAGCGTGGGTCTACCTCAAAGGTGTACTTGCCCGAGTCGATCAAGTTGTAGCTCTTCTCAGAGACAACAGGTGCGATGATGACGTCGCGTGGGTCCTTGTTAATTGCAACCACGGTGATCCTCCTAGTTAGCCTCTGCTGAAGATGCAACGGCCTTGACCGAAACACCCTTAGCTGGGCCTGCGATGAATGCGTCCAGTGCCGACTTGGTGAAGACAATGTCGTCAGCCAGCAGGACGTCGTATGCGTTGAGCTGGTCAACCGGCAGGACGTGAACGCCCTGGAGGTTACGCAGGCTCAGGTAGCTGACTAGGTCGCTGCGGTCCAGAACGATAAGCACGTTTGGACGAGCGGTCAGGTTAGCGATGTAAGCAGCAGCAGCCTTGGTCGAAGGAGTTGCACCCAGTGCGAACTCTGCAACAACGTGCAGACGGCCGGCGCGGGCGCGGTCGCTGAGTGCACCCTTGAGTGCAGCAGCAATCATCTTCTTAGGGGTGCGCTGCTCGTAGGTACGAGGAGTTGGACCGTGGGAGACCCAACCGCCGCGCATCTGAGGAGCACGGAGCGAACCCTGACGGGCGCGACCGGTTCCCTTCTGCTTGAAAGGCTTCTTACCGGTACCCGAGACCTCAGCGTGACGCTTGGTGCTCTGGGTGCCCTGGCGAGCAGCAGCCAGCTGGGCTACTACTACCTGGTGGATAAGTGGAACGTTGGTCTGGACGTCGAACAGGTCTGCAGGAAGCTCGGCGGTGCCGGCCTTCTTGCCCTGGACGTCGAGAACGTCAACCGAAGTGTTAGCCATTAGGGTTACGCTCCCTTCACTGCGTTGCGGACGAATACGAGCGATCCCTTAGGACCTGGTACAGCACCCTTGACCAGCAGCAGACCGCGCTCGGCGTCAACTGCGTGCAGGGTGAGGTTCAGAGTGGTGACGCGGTCCGAACCCATACGACCAGCCATGCGCATTCCCTTGAATACGCGACCTGGGGTGGTGGTTGCACCGATCGAACCAGGCTTACGGTGGTTGCGGTGTGCACCGTGCGATGCAGCAACACCCGAGAAGCCGTGGCGCTTCATGTGACCGGCGAAGCCCTTACCCTTGCTGGTGCCAACGACGTCGATCTTTGCGCCGACCTCGAGGGTCTCAACGCCCAGCTCCTGTCCAACGCTGTACGAAGCAGCGTCGGCGGTGCGGATCTCGGTCAGGTGACGACGTGGGTTGGTGCCTGCCTTGGCGAAGTGGCCAGCAGCTGGCTGGTTGACGTGCTTTGGCGAAACTGCGCCATAAGCAACCTGGACGGCGTTGTAGCCATCGGTGTCAACGGTCTTGATCTGGGTAACGATGTTAGAGCCAGCCTCAATGACGGTTACCGGGATGAGGTGGTTGTTCTCGTCCCATACCTGGGTCATGCCGAGCTTCTTGCCCAGCAGGCCCTTTACAGTCTTGTTTTCGATAGACATTTTCGATCCTTAGAGCTTGATCTCGATGTTGACGTCTGCCGGAAGGTCGAGACGCATCAGCGAGTCAACTGCCTTAGGAGTTGGGTCGATGATGTCGATAACACGCTTGTGGGTGCGCATCTCGAAGTGCTCGCGGCTGCGTGTCGACGATCTTGCGAGCCGAAGTGTCGATGACCTCGTGGTCGTACGACTTAAGTCGAATGCGGATCTTCTGGGCCGCCATCTTGACTCTCTTTCGTTCACACCTTTGGCCTTTCGGCCGCCGGACGCTAAGTAGCACTACTTCTGTTGCACCACTGTTTATCTGTCAAATCCTCCGGAATACCTGGCTCTTGCGAGCTGGGCATGAACCCGGCGGGGTACTGCTTCTCCCACCCACGCTGTCGGGCGTGTCGGACAATATCCGACCCGTACAACCTGTCGTAGGTAGTTACATTTTTGTTCTTGCTGCGGCCGGCCCCACCGGTAAATCGGTGGTTCACATTGCCTGCAGTGAGCGCGCAGAGAGCACGCAAATCTTGCGAACCTGTCTAGTCTGCCACATCGGGGCGTGTCATTGCAAATCTTTTTCGGGCGGATTAGTAAAGTCAGCAGCTCAAATCCGCCACCGAGTCAATCCTCGATTCACCAACCCGCCCACTGCGCGTGACCGTGCCCACGCAGTCGGGTGTGTTGCGGCGAATGCACCAGTTAGATTGCACACTCCAGAATGTGGTTTCCCCCACCGAGAATTTGCTCGGTGCCATCCGGTAGCGTGACCTCCGCCGATGCTCCGATTGGAACCACGACCTCCAAACTGAAGGTGTCGCCGGATTGACGCCACTCCACTTCGATCAGACCCACCGGCGACTGCAGTGTAAGTTCAATCCACTCCAACTCGGGGGTTGGCATCGGCTTGACCGCGAACCGGCGATAACCCGGTTCGATGGGCTTGAGCCCGGCGGTGTACTGGTGCAGGAAGGTGATCACAGCACCCTTGCTGTAGTGGTTCAGCGAATCGTGCGGGACTCGGTCTTCATCGACCCCGTTCCAGCGTTCCCATACGGTGGTTGCACCGCGATTGCGCATCGCGAGCCACGAAGGCTCCTGCTCCTGGAATAAGAGACGATAGGCGAGGTCTAGGTAGCCGTGATCGGCCAGCGCCGGCAGCAGCATCGGGGTTGCTAGGAACCCGGTAGCCAAGCGATATCCGTTGTCCACAACTAGTTTTGCAAGGTGCACGGCCGTTTGACCGACCAGCTGGTCTGGAATCAAGCCAAAGGCCAACGCCCTGGCATAGTTTGCCTGCGAAGGCTGGCTGATGCTGCCATCCGGCTGCAAGAACTCGTCCCGCCAAGCCGCCAGTGCTCCCGAGGCGATCTCGCGATAGACAGCCATCTGATCGGTTTCACCAAGGACTCGAGCCGCTTCGGCAACCTGGAGTGCACTTCGGTGCAGGTAGGCCGTCGCCACGATTGCCTTATCGGATGCCAGAAAGGCGCCGAAATCATCAACCGGATTGTCCGGCTCCAGCCACTCACCCCAGTGGAATCCGGTG
>JBEGRP010000016.1:0-10503 GCA_041180345.1 Actinomycetota bacterium
ATGCCCTGAGCCTGTCGTGCGGTCTCGGCCTGCTGACTGAGCGGCTTGAGCTGGCGGCGAACCTCGCCGGCAAGATCAGAGAGGCGAGTCAGGTTGACCTGCATGGCCTCCAGTTTGCGCTCGGTCTTTTCCTTGCGGCGGCGGTGCTTCAGAATTCCAGCTGCCTCTTCGATGAAGCCGCGGCGTTCTTCAGGTGTAGCCTTCAACACCGAGTCCAGCTGGCCCTGACCGACAATCACGTGCATTTCGCGGCCGAGACCCGAGTCGGACAGAAGTTCCTGGACATCAAGGAGTCGGCAACCCTCACCGTTGATGGCGTACTCGCTGCCACCGTTGCGGTAGATGGTGCGCGAGATGGTCACCTCGGTGTAGTCGATAGGAAGTGCACCATCGGAGTTGTCGATGGTCAGCTGAACTTCAGCACGACCGAGTGGTCCCTTGGTGGTGGTGCCAGCGAAGATGACGTCTTCCATCTTGCCGCCGCGCAGGGTCTTGGCACCCTGTTCACCCATGACCCAAGCCAAGGCATCTACCACGTTGGACTTGCCCGAACCGTTGGGTCCGACCACGCAAGTCACACCTGGTTCGAAGGCAAATGTTGTTGGGGTCGCAAACGATTTAAAGCCCTTGAGGGTGAGACTCTTCAGATACATCTGGGAGCCCTCCTAAATCGGCTAGTTTGCGGTAACAAGCGGGGTGGTTATTCCCCCGTAAGAAACTACCCTATCGCCTTATGGGATGCGGAATTTACGCCTTTCGGCGCTGGCATTTAGGGCAGAAGTGACTGCCGCGATTCGCCCATTCTTCGCGAACGATATTTGCCCCGCATCGATTGCAAGGAGTGCCAGTTCGCCCGTATGCGTTCAACGAGATCTCGAAGTAGCCGCTCTGGCCGTTGACGTTCTTGTACTGGTCGTCGAAGGAGGTTCCGCCTACCTCGACCGCTCGTTGCAGAATCTCTCGGACCGACTGCAGGATCTCTTTGGCTTTCGCAGCCGAAATGGTATTCGCCGGTTGGTCGTAGTGCAACTTGGTGTTCCAGAGCGTTTCGTCGGCGTAAATGTTGCCGATGCCGCTCCATAGTTGCTGATCCAGCAGAGCCCGCTTGATTCCCGTGTTCTTGGTTCGCAACTTGGCCAGCACCGAGCGCTCGTCGAAAGCCGGGTCGAGCGGGTCGCGAGCGATGTGGGCTGCGGTCTCCGGAATCAGGTTCTCCCACCACTGGCCGACAGCAACTCCGTCACTGTAGCCGCCGGGCTTGCCGTCCGGGGTTGGAACCAAAACGTCGATCGCCAGAGAACCAAAGATTCGTTGGTCAACGAAGCGGAACTCGGTGGCCAGGCCAGACTCCTCGGTGAAGTGAATGATTACGCGGGTGAGCTTGTCCGCCTCGTGACCGGGATGGCGAAGTAACATCTGGCCACTCATGCCCAGATGGCCAACCAGTGCCAGCGGTTTGGGGCCCTCGGCCGTGCCGTAGCCTAGGTCGCCCTCGCGGGACTCCAATGGCATCCAGAGGAACTTACCGCGGCGAACCACTCCCAGCACTCGACGTCCGGTCAGGTTGGAAACAAAATCCGCTGGGCCACCGAGATGCCGTTTCAGGCTTCGTGAATCAAGGATTTCGATCGAGTTAACCACCGCGCCAGTTAGGGACGGAGCCAATCCAGATCGAACCGTCTCTACCTCTGGGAGTTCCGGCATTACTTAGTGGTCCTTCTAAGCAGGTTTAGAGCAATTTCGGCAGCAGCGGTTTCGGCGGCTTTCTTGGTTTTACCCTCCGCCTTGGCTTGCTCCTGACCACCGACGAAAATAGTGGCGAAGAAGATGCGGTCGTGGTCGGGGCCCTCGAAGGTGATCTCATAACGCACCTCACCGAGCGAGCGTGCCTGTGCCAGCTCCAAAATGCTGGTCTTGGGATCGGCTTGGAATCGCAGTGCGTCGGGGTCAGCCAAGAACGGGAAGATGTATTTCTCCACCATGCCAGCAGCGGCCTCGAAGCCAGCCGAGAGGAACACGGCACCCAGAACAGCCTCGAAAGCATCGCACAGCAGGCTGGGCTTATTCCGGCCACCGGTCTGCTCTTCACCCTTGCCCAAAAGCAACTGCTGGCCCAGGCCTATTTCCTTGGCCGCCACGGACAGCGCCTTTTCACTGACCACCGAGTTCTTGACCTTGGTCAACTCCCCCTCGGCTAGGTCGGGCAGGATGCGATAGATGTGCTCCGTAACGACAAAACCCAACACCGAATCGCCTAGAAACTCTAGGCGCTCGTTGTTGGGTATGCCCCCATGCTCGTAAGCGTACGAGCGGTGGGTAAGTGCTTGTTGGAGCAGTTCGGCTTCGACCTCAACACCTATGGTGTTGCAAAGAGCTTTGAGGTCCATGCGAACTTCCGGCTAGTTAGACCGGACGTCGGTTAGACGTCGGCGACCTTGCGGCCCTTGTACTCCATGAACAATGCGTTGCCGGCCGAGTCTTCTACAACCTTGGCGCGGTGAGGCAGGCTGTAAACGGTCTTGCCGTTCTCGATGGTCTTCACCAGGGTCAGCGGAGCAGCCTTCCAAGCCGAACGGCGGTGGCGGGTGTTGCTACGCGAGAGGCGGCGCTTTGGTACTGGCATGTCTCTACTCTTCCTTAAACTTCAGGAGTTCAGTCCAGCGAGAGTCAACTCGCTGATCGTGAACGTGATCTGGGTTCTCTGCAAGCTTCAATCCACAATCCGGGCACAGGCCAAGGCAATCTTCGCTGCATACGGGCTGGAATGGAAGGCTGAGAACAATCGCGTCTCGGATGACAGGTTCCAAGTCGATTTGCTCGTCAGAAACCGTGAAGTCATCTTCTTCTGTTCCAGAATAGGCGAAAAGTTCCTGAAAATCTACCTCGACAGGCGTTTTAAGTTCATCTAGGCATCGGCTGCACTCGCCCACCGCGGTCGCAAAGACCTCTCCGGTGGCCAAAATACCCTCGTGAACCGACTCTAACTTGAGGTCGGTTTCGATCACAGCGCCCGACGGGATGGTCATGGCACCGTCACCCATAACTTCGTTTAGGGTCACGTCAAGCTCTACCGAGCGCATGTTTCCGGGGCGATGCATCAGGTCGTGAACCTGAACGCCAAATTGCGAAGCCGTAGCCATTGTTACTCTCTTCTAGAAATCTCTAAGTGCCGTCGCAACGGCAGGCGTAACGTACTTGCTTACGTCGCCACCGAGGTCTGCGACCTGCTTCACCAGGCTGCTGGAAATGTGGCCGGTGGATGGATCAGCCGGGATAAAGATGGTCTCCACGTCCGCGAGATCGCGGTTTACCCGCGCCATCGGTAGCTCATAGTCCAGGTCCACGTTGGTGCGAATTCCCTTGACCAAGGCCGCAGCTCCAACACGGCGGGAATAGTCCACCAAAAGACCGCCTGGCAGCGTCGCGACCATGATTTTCGCTCCGGCGGGCAACTTCAAGTCGCGGATTGCCAACTCAATCAGCGCCACCCGCTTTTCAATGCTGAAGCGTGGTTCTTTACCTGGGTTGTGCACCACGAGAATGTGGACTTCGTCAAACATCTTGGCTGCACGTGCAGCAATGTCCAGGTGCCCCAGTGTGACTGGATCGAAAGATCCGGGGTAAACAGCAATTGCAGACATGCCTACAAGGTTACCTTGAAGCTAGCTCTTGGCCAGATTCTCGCTGGCGGCTTCGTCCATCCGACTGAGGGTCTCCGCAAGTTGTGGATGGCCCTCCAGGGTCGGGTCAGCCCGATAAATGTCCTCCACGGCCCGCCGCATCCGCTGGATCAGATCAACGTCCTTGACCACTCGCAATAGCCTTAGGCTGGACTTCCCACCGGACTGGCGATCGCCAAGTACATCGCCCTCGCGGCGAAGTTCTAGGTCTATTTGGCTGAGCTCGAATCCATCGGTGGTGGCCGCAACTGCCTGGACTCGCTCCAAAGCTGGAGTGTGGTCCTCTGCCGTGGTGAGCAAGAGGCACAGGCCCGGGTGCTCCCCGCGGCCAACGCGCCCGCGCAGCTGGTGCAGCTGAGCAACACCGAATCGGTCGGCATCAAGCACCACCATCACGGTTGCATTAGGAACGTTCACACCGACCTCGATAACAGTGGTGCTGACCAAGAGGTCAATCTTGCCTGCGGCAAACTCCCCCATCACCGAGTTCTTTTCCTCACCGCTCATGCGTCCGTGGAGAACTTCAATACGTAACCCGGCCAATGCCGGATTCCGGCGCAGTGCCTCGGTCATCCCCAGAGCAGATGCGATCGGAGCCTTGGGCTTGGCGGCCAACATCTGATCGATGCTCTCGTCGTCCAGCTCCAGCGAGCCACCGGCCTCAATCAACTCCGGGGCCGGGTCGTCCTCGTCGATTCTCGGGCAGACCACGAAGGCCTGTCGGCCGCTGGCGCATTCTTCAGCGATTCGTTGCCAGGTTCTGGCTACCAGACCCGGATTCGCGAACTGCACCACGTGACTGGATATGCCCTGTCTGCCGCCCGGCAACTCGGTGAGGGTTGAAACATCGAGGTCACCAAAAACCGTCACTGCCAGAGTTCTTGGGATTGGTGTTGCTGTCATAGTCAGCACGTGAGGCGCAGTCTTTCCCTTCAACCGCAGTGCTTCGCGCTGTTCGACACCGAAGCGGTGCTGTTCGTCGATTACGGTGAGTCCAAGGTCGAAGAACTCCACCCTGTTGGCTATCAGCGCGTGTGTGCCCACAACCAGCTGCGCCTTACCCGAGACGATCTGAAGCATCGCGCGCTTGCGGTCCGCCTGCGACATCTGCCCGGTTAGCAACGTCAGTCCGAGCTTTGCCGATAACTCTGGCCCAAGAGCCTTTTCAAAACTGGCATAGTGCTGGCTCGCAAGCACTTCGGTGGGAGCGAGGACGGCCGACTGGCCACCGCTATCGGCCACCGTCAACATGGCACGGAGAGCCACCAAAGTCTTGCCCGAACCCACTTCTCCCTGGAGCAGTCGATTCATCGGATGCGGCTTTGCCAAGTCCTCGGTGATTTCCTGACCAACTTGAACCTGCCCGTTGGTGAGCGTGAAAGGTAGCGACTTGTCGAATGTGTCCAGGTAACCACCGCGAACGCCCACGCGGGCAGTGGACTGGAGGTGTGCGTTCACCGCACGGCGTTTCAACAGGGCCGCCTGCAAGACGAAGGCCTCGTGAGCTCGCAGGGTTTCGCGAGCCAGGCGATAGTCATCGTGACTGTTGGGTTGATGCACCAACCGCAGCGCCTGCTCCAGCGGCATCAGCCCTTCGGAAGCAACCACCGAGGCGGGAATCTCGTCCTCAATCGGGGGCAGAGTATCCAGAATTACACCGAGCGCACGTTGAATGGCCCAGGTAGTCACAGCGCTGGCGGCTGGGTAGATGGGAATCGGGTGCTCGGCCCAGGCTTTGGCTTTGTCGTCATCCAGTTCCTCGGTGAAGAGTTCGTATTCCGGATGAGCCAGCTGGAGTTTTCCCTGATAGGCGCTGATTTTGCCGGCGAACAAACCCCGGGCACCCGGTCGAAGGTCTTTCAATCGCCAGGCTTGGTTGAAGAAAGTCAGAGTGATGATTCCATCACCGTCGGTGATCCGAACCTCCAAGATGGAGCCCGACTTACCCTTCATCCGCCGCTCTTTGGCATCGACGATCGCGGCCACCACTGTCGCAGCCTCGCCGACTGGAATCTGAGAGATTGGAGTAAGTTCTCCGCGGGTGTAATAGCGCCGAGGATAGTGCTGCAAGAGGTCCGAAATGGTTCGCAACCCCAGGTGACGGGCAAGCGCCTTGGCCGTGCGATCGCCCAGGACGCGATCAAGCGGGGTCAGCGGCAGCAGCATGGTTCAATCTTGCCCTATCCTGTTGGCGTGACCAGAATCATTGGCGGGCTAGCGGGTTCGCTCCACCTAGCCGCTCCAGCCAAGAGCACCAGGCCAACCGCCGACCGCATTCGCGAGAGCATTTTCAACCGCCTTGAGAACTGGGAGGCCCTTACAGGTGCGCGGGTATTGGACCTTTATGCTGGCACCGGAGCGCTTGGGCTGGAAGCCCTTAGTCGCGGGGCCGCCTCGGTGATTCTGGTGGACAGCAACAAGCAGGCTGCAGCCGTGTGCCGCACCAACACCGAACTGGTTGGCAAGTCGCTTCTCAAGCAGGGCGTGCAATTCGATGCCAACGTTGTGGCCCAGGACGCCAAGGCCTTTGCACATCACCAAAGCGAGCGCAGTGCGGGCTTCGAGGACAGCGAGTTCGACCTGGTCTTTATAGATCCGCCCTACGATGTCACAAACCACGAAATCGAAGCGATACTGGCCTACCTAAAACCCGCTCTGCACGAAGAATTCACCGTATTGGTCGAACGTTCATCGCGCACCGAGGAACCGACTTGGCCAGCCGGCTACCAGTTGGAGAGCCGAAAGGACTACGGTGACACCTCGGTGTTCTGGCTGGTCGAGGCCGATTCCTAAGCCCGCTACCCGAACCTAGCCGGCAAGAAATAGAAAATCCCCAACGTTTCCGATGGGGATTTTCCTTAGCTTCTAGAGCGAGCGCTCCGGCTGGCCAATGTAGACCTGCTGCGGGCGACCAATCTTGGTGGCCGGGTCGTTCATCATTTCGCGCCAGTGGGCAATCCAGCCTGGCAAGCGACCCATTGCGAACAGCGCGGTGTACATCTGCGGCGGGAATCCCATGGCCTTGTAGATGACTCCGGTGTAGAAGTCCACGTTTGGGTAGAGCTTGCGGGCAACGAAGTACTCATCGGCAAGCGCTGCGGCCTCGAGCTCCTTGGCGATGCCCAGCAGCGGGTCGTTCACGCCCAGCTCGCTAAGCACCTCGTCGGCGATCTGCTTTACGATGCGAGCGCGAGGGTCAAAGCTCTTGTAGACGCGGTGACCGAAGCCCATCAGGCGGATGCCGTCTTCCTTGTTCTTCACGCGCTCTACGTAGCGCTGAACGCTCTCACCAGACTCGTGGATGTACTGCAGCATCTCCAGCACTGCCTCGTTGGCACCACCGTGAAGTGGACCACTCAGAGCGTTGATTCCGGCCGAAACCGAAGCAAACAGGTTTGCGTTGGAAGAACCTACTAGGCGCACCGTCGAGGTCGAGCAGTTCTGCTCGTGGTCGGCGTGCAACACCAGCAGGGTGTCCAGGGCGCGGGTGATGACCGGGTTCTGGATGTACTGCTCGGCCATGTTGCCGAAGGTCAGACGAAGGAAGTTCTCAACCAGGCTGAGGCTGTTGTCTGGGTACATCAGCGCCTGACCCATGGAGTTCTTGTAGGTGTAAGCAGTCAAAACTGGCAGCTTGGCCAGCAGGCGAAAGGTCGAAAGCTCGACCTGCTCTGGGTCGTGTGGGTTCAGCGAATCCTGGTAGAAAGTCGACAGGAGCGAAACGCCTGCGGTGAGAACCGACATCGGGTGCGCGCTCTGCGGGAACGAGTGGTAGAACTGCTTCAGATCCTCGTGCAGCAGGGTGTGGCGACGAATGCGGTTGTCGAATGCCGCGGCCTCTTCCTCGGTGGGGAGGTTGCCGTAAATCAGTAGGTAAGAAACCTCTAGGAAGCTCTTCTTGCCGGCCAACTGTTCGATTGGGTAACCGCGGTAACGCAACACACCGGCTTCGCCGTCGATGTAGGTGATTGCGCTCTTGGTGCTTGCGGTGTTTACGAAACCCTGGTCATAGGCGGTGAGGCCAGTCTGTGCCAAAAGCTTGGAAACATCGATGGCGTCTGGGCCTTCGACACTGGGCAAAATTGGTAGGTCTACGGACTTGTCACCGTATGTGATTGCAACGCTGTTGTTGGCAGTCAAGGGGGCTCCTTGTGGGAATTTACGCTTATCTAAGATTAGTTGCTTCAAGCAACCGCTTTGCCGCCTCAGCGATATTCGCATCGGTGGCCGTAAGGCTGAAACGCACGTGATTTGGCGCGGATTCGCCGTAGAAAGTGCCAGGTACCACAACAATTCCGATGTCTGCCATTCGCTTGACAGTGGTCCAGCAGTCTTCACCGAGAGTGGCCCAGAGGTACAGGCCAGCCTCGCTATTTGAAACCTCAAAACCATAGCTTCGAACTGCGGCAAGGAGAACGTCGCGACGCTTGCGGTAGACCTCGCGCTCGACCGCAACATGCTCGTCGTCACGAAGCGCAGCGGTCATGGCCTTTTGTACCGGCGCTGGTGTGTTCATTCCGCTGTGCATGCGCAAATTCACGATTGCCTTGACTAGGCCGGCTTCTCCAGCGGCAAAAGCGGCACGGTAGCCAGCCAGGTTGCTCTGCTTGCTGAGCGAATAGATTGCCATGACGCCATCCAGGTTGCCCTCAATCACTCGGGGATCCAGGATGCTTGGGATTACGTCGGTTGCCCACTTGCCATCCCAGCCGAGTTCTGCGTAACACTCGTCGCTGGCTAGCAGTGCACCAATCTCTCGGGCACGGGCCACGGCCTTGCGCAGGAAATCAATGTCCAAGACCTTGCCGTCCGGATTTCCCGGAGAGTTGATCCAAATCAGCTTGGCGTTTGCCGGCCACTGGTCTGGGTCGTCCTCGCTGATGCATTCCGCACCCACTAGAGCGGCACCAACGGCGTAGGCCGTATAGGCGGCCTCTGGCTGCACCACGGCGTCTCCAGGGCCCATGCCTAGGTACATCGGAAGGAAGGAGATGAATTCCTTAGAGCCGATGGTGGGCATCACATTGTCAACGGTCAACCCAGGAACCGCGCGGCGGCGAGCAAACCAATCAACCAAAGCCTCGCGCAGCTCCAGCGAGCCGGCGGTGGAAGGGTAGCCCGGTGCATTGGCCGCGGCCACGAACGCATCCTGAATTACCTTGGGGGTTGGGTCCACCGGAGACCCCACAGAAAGGTCAACCGCCCCACCCGGGTGCTGGCCAGCAAGCGCGGTGAACGGCTTTAGTTGCTGCCAGGGATACTCGGGGAGGCGGTCAAACACGTCTTGTTACTCGCCCTGTGGCGGAAGCGCAGTGATAACTGCGTGGTCAAGGTCGAGCTTGCCAACCTTGGCGGCACCACCTGGCGAACCAACGGTCTCAAAGAACTCCACGTTGGCCTTGTAGTACTCGCTCCACTGCGAAGGCAGGTCGTCCTCGTAGTAGATGGCTTCAACTGGGCAGACTGGCTCACAGGCACCGCAGTCAACGCACTCATCCGGGTGGATGTAAAGCATGCGGTCGCCCTCGTAGATGCAGTCGACAGGGCACTCTTCGATGCAGGCCTTGTCCTTGACGTCAACACATGGCAGCGCGATTACGTAAGTCACGATTTATCCCTTCAAAAACTCTCTCAATTTTAGCGGTGTCCAGAGGCCGAGCGATTCCACGTGGCCTTCTGAATCCGAGGGAAGACGACGATGACTGCAAGCAGCGCCATCGAACCGTAAAGCCAGTATTCGCTCAGCGCCGAGTTGGTGACCAAGTGTGATCCGGAGTTGCCTCCATGCGAGAACTGCAAAACCGTCACGATAAAGGTAAGCGCCATGAGGTAGAGCGCGCCACGGCTGCGGCGAAGCACCCGAAGTGCCAGCGCCAGCGCACCCACGATGATCAGTGCGAGGATCAAACCGATTGGCATTCCATCGGTGGTCTTGGAAAGGTGGAGCATCGTTCCTACCAGAGCTGCCAAGAATCCCAACGGCATCGCCCAGAGCGAGCGCAACCAAGGCTTTATCGAATTCCAGCTGGAAACCGACGCCTTCTTGAGCCTTTCTGGGGCGTCGAATCGAGTCTCTTTACCTGCCACTAGCGAGTAGGTCTCCTCATTGATCAGAACCTGACTGGCGTGAGCTGAAAGTGCTGCACGCTTTACTGCGGCAGTTTCCTTGCCGCCAACCTCTACGTCGAAGCGCTCCCCTGGCTCGCAAATGGTCCAAAGCTGCGGGGCGCGGTTGTTCTTGGCGTACTTGCGGATGGCAAGTGTGGTGGCGTCGTAAGCCTTTTTGTGGTCTGGGTGCCCGAACCCGCCCTTGCTGTTGTAGGTGACTACTGCATCCGGACGGAAACTACCCATGATCTTGAGGATGTCGTCTGCGATAACCGGGGTGGCCACTGCGGCCAAACTCATTTCGTCCAGAATGCGCTTGCGAGTGGCTTTACCCAGGGCGTTGACGCGCATTCCGCTATCAAGGTAATGGCGGGTGCCTGCGAAGGAATGTTGCGGTTTGCGAGCATTGCCATCGGCGTCTACTGCGGTGTAGGCATCCAGCGCATTGAATAGCTCCGCGGTGCGGAAGGCGCCCATTTCGGCGTTGCGACCCTCGAGAGGCTTGAGGTCTGCAAGTTTTACTTTGCCGCGCTCACCGCGAGTTAGCGTGAGCAGGTAAACCTCCGCGCCTCGAGCGATTGCATCAGCCATGACGTGGCCGGTGAAGAGGCTCTCGTCGTCAGGGTGTGCGTGCACTAAAAGGATTTTGCGGGGTTTAAAACTTGGCTTGGCCATGCAAATACTTTACTTGGCGGTCTGGACAGTTGGCTCCTAA
>JBEGRP010000017.1:0-11575 GCA_041180345.1 Actinomycetota bacterium
GAGGTACCGTGACGCAAGAACTCGGCGTGACGACGCGAAACAGTGACATCATCCAGGAAGATGTCGGCGTTTGGGTGACGGCCAGCGGTGTTGACGTCTTGGTCTAGGAGGAATCGGGCTCCGATGTCAGCTCCACGCTTCACCACTAGAAGTGCGTGCCCGCTTGGGAGTGCGGCAATAGCTTCTGCTTCCTCGGTGGACAGGTTGGCACCCTGCTTAGCGAGTAAATCCTCGCTAAAACGCAGCGTGTCGTTGACCTCGTCACGACCCGATCCGGCAGTAAAATCCAGCATTCTCTTGAAACTCCTCATCGGCAAGCCTAGCGGCTTGCGCGCACCCCAGAAACCAGATCTCGAACTTGTTTTACATAAACGAAACCTGCCCACCAATAAAGGCCCGCTCCCCAAAGTGCGAAGGCCCATGCAATCGGCAGAATAACGAAATTAGCCGATTCAAAAACGTTTGCCAAGAGCAACAGTGGGAAGGCGTAAAGCAGCGCAAAAGTGCCAGCCTTGCCTAAATAGTGGACCGGCAGCGGTCCATATCCGTGGGTTGCAAGGATTGGGTAGACAATCAGCAGCATCACGTCGCGGGCAATGATGATCGACGCGAGCCAACCTGGAATAACCCCTGTGACGACCAAGCCAATCAGAGTCGTAAAGATGTAGAGTCGGTCGGCTGCGGGATCGATGAGCTTACCCAAGCGAGTCACCTGGTTGTACTTGCGAGCGATGTAGCCGTCGAGGTAATCGGTCAGGCCAGAGAATGCCAGCAGACCGATTGCCCAGCCGCCTTGATGGCGCAAAATCAGCCAAAGAAATACCGGTATGAGGGCAAGTCGCAGAAAGCTCAGCAGATTCGGAACGGTTTTGGCTTCACGCCACATCGATACCTGCTGCTCAACCATGGGATTGAGTTTAGCGTTCAGGTTGAGGGTTAAAAAACCGCGATATTTGTGGTTCTCCGCCAAGACCTCGAAAGGCGATGGTCGGGCTGACCGGATTTGAACCGGCGACCCCTTGTCCCCCAGACAAGTGCGCTACCAAGCTGCGCTACAGCCCGTATGCCGCATTCGTAAACACGGCAACCAGTCCAGTCTAAGCCAGACCGAAGTTGGATTTTAGGCGGTGCGCTTGCGCTTCTCGCGGATGCGCATGCCGACCTCGATAGGGGTTCCCTCGAAGCCGTAGGTCTCGCGCAGGCGACGCTGGATGAAGCGACGGTAGCCAGGGTCCAGGAATCCGGTAGTGAAGAGCACGAACTTTGGTGGGCGGGTGCTGGCCTGAGTTCCGAAGAGGATTCGAGGCTGCTTGCCACCGCGAACTGGGTGCGGAGTCTCCATGACCAGTTCCTGCAGGAAAGCATTGAGCTTGCCAGTAGGGATTCGCTTGTCCCAGCTGTCGAGCGCAACCTCAAGGGCGGGGACCAGCTTTTCCAAGTGGCGACCGGTCTTGGCGGAAATGTTTACTCGTGGCGCCCAGTCAACGTGAGCCAGGTCCTGCTCGATTTCACGCTCTAGGTAACGGCGACGCTCGTCATCCAGCATGTCCCACTTGTTGAATGCAAGAACCAGTGCACGCCCAGATTCCAGAACCATGTCGATGATTCGGATGTCCTGCTCGCTAATCGGCTGGGTGACGTCCAGAAGCACAACGGCAACTTCGGCGCGCTCGAGCGCCGCAGCGGTGCGCAGCGAAGCGTAGAAGTCGGCACCCTGCTGCAAGTGAACTCGGCGACGGATACCCGCGGTGTCTACGAAGCGCCAAATCTTTCCGGCGATTTCGACTTGCTCGTCGATTGGGTCACGCGTGGTGCCGGCTAGGTCGTTGACCACAGCACGCTCGGCGCCTACGGCCTTGTTGAGCAGCGATGACTTGCCCACGTTCGGGCGACCGATTAGAGCTACGCGACGCGGGCCACCAAACTCTTCCTTCGCCACTGCGGAAATCTTTGGCAACACCTTCATCGCGGCATCAAGCATGTCTGCGACGCCTCGACCGTGCAATGCCGAAACTGGGTACGGCTCGCCTAGTCCCAAGCTCCACAGCACGGCGGCCTCTGGTTCCTGGCGCATGTCATCAACCTTGTTGGCAACCAGGATTACCGGCTTGCCGCTGGCACGCAGCATCTTGACCACGCGCTCGTCGGTGCTAGTCGCACCGACCATAGCGTCGACCACGAAGAGCACCGCATCAGCGAGCTCGACTGCGACCTCGGCCTGGAGGGCAACCGACAAATCGATACCCTTCGCGTCTGGCTCCCAGCCACCGGTGTCCACCAGGGTGAACTTACGCTCATTCCATTCGGCCTTGTAGCTGATGCGGTCTCGGGTTACACCCGGCTTGTCTTCAACCACTGCCTCGCGGCGACCAAGGATTCGGTTTACCAGCGCGCTCTTACCAACGTTTGGGCGACCCACGATCGCCAAAACTGGTAGCGCGGGAAGCATGATTGGGCCGTCCGACCAGTCAAGGTCGGCGTTAAGAACACTTAGGTCGTCCTCGTCTAGGTCGAAGTCATCTAGGCCGCTGCGCAGCGCGCGAGCGCGATTCTCCGCCTCGTCGTCGGTGAGGCTGTTTAGCTTCTCGACGAACTCAGAACTGATCGGCAGGTCGCCGTACTCGTCTTGTTCAGACATGGTTAATCCTTTGGTGCAGCCTTTGCGATGTTCTGGAGAACAGCGGCCACGGTTTGGGCAAAGTTGAGATCGCTGGAGTCAATCAAAGTGACTCCCTCCGCCGGGTTCATAAAATCGACAACCTTGGCGTCTGAAGCGTCGCGTTGCGACACCTGTCGCGCGACCTTCGCTTGTTCAGCCACACCGAGTTCGGCGGACCTTCGATTAAGTCTAACTTCTTCGCTTGCAGTTAGTAAGAGGCGAGCGTTTGCATCTGGCAGCACCACGGTGGTGATGTCGCGACCCTCAACGATGATTCCCGGTTGCGCGCACCCTTTGACGATGGCTCGGGTTAGCCACTTCATGTAGCTGCGTACATTTGGGATTCTCGCAACCTGACTTACGGCTTCGGCCACTTGGGTAGAGCGAATTGCTTCCGTGACATCGGTAGAGCCCACCTTGACCCAATAGTCATCTGGATCGGTGGAGATTTTGTAGGCGAAGATGCCAGGCAGGTCGGCTTCGGCGAGCGCCTCCAAGCTAAAACCCGGAAGGTTCTGGTTTGCCCAGGTCAAGGCGCGATAGGCAGCGCCGGTATCTAGATACCCGAAGCCAAGCTCACGAGCCGACTGCTTGCTGACACTGCTTTTTCCGCTTCCAGCCGGTCCGTCAATCGCAACCACAAAGTTCGACATCAGGCGAATCGCCATCCGCGCTCGGTGAGGTCCTTGGTCAACTTCTCTTCTTGGGTCGGCATCACCGAAAGCTCTACCAGGCCAATTGGTGCGCCAGGCGAGTGCTCCAGCTTGATTTCCTCGAGGTTGATTCCAATCTGGGCAACTTCGTTCAAGAGCCGGGCCAGCTGACCTGGTTGGTCGTCGATCATCACGACTACCACCGAGTACTGGGTGTGGCCGCCACCGTGCTTGCCCGGAATGCGCTCGACGCCGCGATTACCGGCCTCAATCGTCTTGCTGATGGTGGTCAGCGCGCCGCTCGCGGCCGGGTCCTCCAGCGCCGCGATGACCTTGTTCAAATCAGCGGCTATCTCCTTGAGCACCGGCGCAACTTGACCGGCATTTGCGGAGAGTATTTGCACCCACAGCGCTGGGTCACTCGCAGCGATCCGGGTGGTGTCGCGCAGTCCCTGGCCGGCTAGCGAAATCTCCTGCGCCGAGGTGGAGATCAGTCGAGCGGCGAGAAGGCTTGAAACTACCTGTGGCACGTGGCTAACGGCTGCAACGGCGTGATCGTGCTCGATTGCCTCCATGTTTACCGGAACCGAGCCAACCGCTAGGGCTAGGTCGGTGATTAGGTCTATTGCGGCCTGACTGCTGTCAGGGTTCGGTACTACCACCCAGGGACGGCCGATGAAGAGATCAGCGCGGCCGGCAATTGCACCGCCACGTTCGCGACCAGCCATCGGGTGCGAACCCACGTAGCGACCAAGGTCAGCAGACAAAGTCTTCAACTCGTCCAGCACCGGTTGCTTGATACTGGCAACGTCCGTTACCACGGCAGTCGGGAAAGCCTTGAGCTCGGCTGCGACGATTCCCGCGGTGTGGTCGGGAGGGACACAGACCACAATCAGCAATGGGGAATCTTGCTCGGTGGCCTCTCGGCCCGCACCGTAGTCAATCGCCAGCGCCTGATTGGCACGCGAAGTATCGGAAAGAATGACGTCTACGCCCAGCTTCCGTAGGGCAAGGCCAAGCGAGGTGCCAAGCAGCCCGGCACCTACAACTCGAACCGACCCGCTCAGCCGACTCACTGCGCTAGGTCCTGACGGAGCGCGGTTGCTCCACGCAGATAAATGTGCTGAATCTCGCTGCGCGGCTTGTCCATTTCGGCCATGACCATGATGCGAATGACCAATGGCATGCCGTGTTCGACCGACATTTCAACGAAGCACATCAGTGGCACATCACCGAGGCCCAGTTCGCGCGCTGCAACTGCAGGGAACTCACTGGTGATGTCGGGAGTGGCCGTGAAAAGAATCGAGACCAGCTGCGAGTTATCGATGGCGTTGGCGTGAAGAGTTTTGGTAACCAGTTCCGCTGTCAGCTTCAGCAGATGTTCGCGTTCGTCACGGTCCAGCTGAATCGCTCCACGAATGGCGCGTAGTGCCATGATTATCGCTTTCTCGAATCGGTGCCGCGCTTACCCTCCGGACGTCCCTTAGAACTGCCGGTTGGACGACCATTCTTGGTGGCTCGTTGTGGGCGCTGCGGTTGCTTGCCTGCTACTGGTCGAGGAGTCTTTGCGGTTTTGCCTTCAGCCGCCTTGAGCAGAGCACTAATCTCCATTTTATTGAGTTCCCGGACCTGGCCGGGGCGCATCGGCCCCAGCTGAATCGGGCCGAAAGACTTGCGAACCAGCCCGACTACCGGGTGCCCGACGGCTTCAAACATTCGGCGAACGATGCGATTCTTGCCCGAGTGCAGAACGATTTCAACTAACGACTGGTCACTCGCGGCGTCCAGAAGCCGAATCTTGTCGGCAGCGATCACGCCGTCTTCGAGTTCGATACCGGTCGCCAGCTTGTTCAGGGTTTGCTGGCTGATGTCACCTTCGACATGCGCCCAGTAAAGTTTTGCTACACCGAAGGACGGGTGGGCCAATTTGTGAGCCAAATCACCGTCATTGGTTAGCAGCAAGAGACCAGTGGTTTCGACGTCCAGACGCCCAACATTGAATACGCGGTCATAGCGCTTGACGAAGTCGGCCAAGTCCGGGCGGCCCATCTCGTCGTTCATCGAGGAGACCACGCCCTCGGGCTTGTTCATCGCAAGGTAAATACGGCTGGAATCAAGTTGAATCGGCTGCCCATTGACAGTCACCGAGTCCTGTTCCGGATCAATGCGAGTACCGAGCTCGGTGACCTTGACGCCGTTGACCTTAACGCGGCCTTCGATGATCAGCTCTTCGCAGACGCGGCGACTTGCAACCCCCGCGTTAGCGAGCACCTTCTGCAGGCGAACTCCCTCGGACGAGCGTGGCTCGTATACCTCTGGGTCATAGGCCATTGTTGAACTCACTGTCTGCACTTGGAAGGTAAGGGCTGATTGGCGGCAGCTCATCCAGCGAGTTGATGCCCAGCAGCTGCAGGGTTAGCTCGGTGGTGCCGTAGTTGATTGCGCCGGTTTCGGCGTCGGTGAAAAGCTCGGTGATTAGTCCGCGGCTGAGCAGCGTGCGGACCACAGAATCAACATTAACAGCACGGATGCTGGCGACCTGGCCACGGCTGATTGGCTGCTTGTAGGCGATTACCGCCAGGGTTTCGAGGGCGGCCTGACTGAGTTTGGTGGGATTCTCGTTGGCAACGAACATGTTGACCGCCCAGTCGAACTCCTCGCGGACGTAAATACGCCAACCGCCGCCAACTTCGCGCAGTTCGAAACCGCGCTTGCGCGAGCCTTCGGCGGTTCCGGCATAGTCGGCCTGTAGTTCAGTGACCGCATTGCGAATCTCGTTCAGCGGACGATCAAGCGCACCAGCCAGTGAAATGAGCGGGATAGGCGCCTCGGCCACCATGAGGATGGCTTCGATTGCAGCAAGCAGATTGTCATCATCTACGGCCTGCGCGTGAATGGTCAGGTCTGGCGAGTTAAGAGTCATACTCGGTTCCTAGCGCGTTTAGTTGTTCGTTATCAAAGTTTTCCGCTCGCCAGGTGAGTTGCACGTCACCGAGCGGACTGTCTTGCTCGAAGCTGATTGCCGCCAATCGATAGAGTTCCAAAATGGCCAGGAATCGGGCTACCACCTGCGCGCGATCGGTGAGACCGCCGATCAGGTCTCGGAAGGTCAACTGTTTGGCAGCTCGGAGTCGGTTCACCACTTCGGCGGCCTGTTCGCGGATGGAAACTCGAGGAGCGTGAAGGTGGGTGAGTCCCACGGCTGGAATCTCCCGCGGTGTCAATGCCTCTTCCGCGATCTTGGCAAACTCGGCGAGCGCCGTTACCCAAACTAGTTCGGGTTTGCGATTGCGGAAGCGATCTTCTAGACGCACCTCGCGCGGGATGCGGCGCGCCTCGATGACCATAGCGGTGTTGAACCAGGAAGAAATCTCCTTGAAGGCTCGGTACTGCAGCAGTCGAGCAAAGAGCAGGTCTCTGGCCTCGAAGAGAGCGACATCCTCCGGGTCGACAACCTCGCCTCGAGGCAGGAGGCTGGCAATTTTGAGATCCAACAGGGTGGCGGCGATGACCAAAAACTCGGAGGCTTGCTCGAGTTCTTCGTCTGAGTCCAGTTGACGAACGTACTTGATGAACTCGTCCGTGACGCGCGATAGCGCCACTTCGGTAATGTCCAGCTGGTGTTTTGAAATCAGGTTGAGCAGAACATCAAATGGTCCCTCGAAGTTGCCGATCGAGAGTTCGAAACCAGGTGCTACCTCGAGCTGCTCGTTAAGGGGCGCAGCCACGGTCGACCAGCTCTCGGGCAACGGTGCGGTACGACTCGGCCGCCTGGGAGTCCGGAGCAAACTGCGTGATTGGCTGACCGGCCACGGTGGCGTCCGGGAACTTTACGGTGCGGGCAATAACGCTTCGCAACAACTTGTCGCCGAAACGCTCGCGCACTCGCTCCAGAACCTCGCGGCTGTGCAGGGTTCGGGAGTCATACAGCGTGGCCAGGATTCCATCAATCTGCAATGCAGGGTTGGTGTTTTCCTTTACGCGCTCAATGATGTCTTCAAGCAGCTTGACACCGCGGAGGGCGAAGAACTCGGTGGCCAGAGGGATGATGACGCCGTGAGCGGCGGCCAGCGCATTCACCGTCAACAGACCCAGCGAAGGCTGGCAGTCCACGATGATCACGTCGTAGTCGTCAACAACCTGCTTCAGCGCGCGCTGAAGTGCCTTTTCGCGACCCATCTCGGTAACCAACTGGAGCTCGGCAGCCGACAGGTCGATGTTGGCGGGAAGAATGTCAAGGTTCGCGACGCTCGTGCTCTTGATTACGTCACGAGTCTGCTGATTACGGTCGATCAGAAGGTTGTAGACAGTCGGCTCATCGGTGTAGGCGTTGATGCCAAGTCCGGCACTCAGTGCGCCCTGTGGGTCGAAGTCCACAAGCAGCACCTTGCGACCGTATTCCGCCAATGCGGCAGCGATGTTCATAGTGCTGGTGGTTTTACCCACGCCACCCTTTTGGTTGCACATGGCGATGATGCGAGCCGGCCCGTGTGTGGCAAGCGGCTTCGGGCGTGGGAAACGATTGTCCTTCACGTCTGCCTTGGCCATGGGACCCGCCTCCTGATGCTGCTGTGGTTAGAAAAATAGCCTACCGAATCGCTTGGGCGCGCGGATGCGCTAGGGCGTAGTTTTCCCTAAGCGAATCCACGGTCACAAGGGTGTAAATCTGGGTCGTAGCCACCGAGGAATGGCCCAACAGCTCTTGCACAACGCGCACGTCAGCCCCTCCCTCCAGCAGATGAGTCGCAAACGAGTGGCGCAAGGTGTGTGGTGACACTTCCACTGCGAGCGCCGCGGCCTCGGCGGCATCCGTCAGAATTTGCCAAACCGACTGCCGACTTAGGCGTCCTCCGCGCTGATTTAGAAACACCGAGGGCGTGCCCTTACCCTTCGTCACCAATTGCGGCCTGGTCCGAACCAGGTAATTTTCCAAGGCCCGTTGCGCATAGCGACCAACCGGCACAATGCGTTCCTTGTTGCCCTTACCGAGCAGTCTGATCATGGTCGGATCCACCAGATCGTCGATGTCCAAGTCCACTATCTCGGAGACGCGAGCCCCGGTGGCGTAAAGCAGTTCTAGAATCGCGCGGTCGCGAATCCGAATGGGGTCGAGTGCTGCATCACCAGACGATTCCTCGAATGGCTCGGGGCCGGCAGCGGCAAGTAGCTGCTCAACTTGCCCCACCGAGATCGCCTTGGGTAATCGCTTCCCCGCCTTGGGGGGACTCACTCGGTGGGCACTGTCACGCACCAATATGCCTTCCAGCAATAGGTATTTGTGCCAACCCCTGACCGCGGCAAGGGTACGAGCCACCGATGATGCTTTGCGAGTTGCCGATAGCTGCTCGATAAAGCCTTCGATTTGGAGGTCGGTGACCCGTTCTACGGCAGTCACCCCTGACCGTCGCAGGAAAACCAGATAGTCGCCTAGATCCCGGTTATAGGCCGAAAGCGTGTTCTTGGAGAGGCCGCGCTCCACTGTGATATGGCGAAGGTATCGATCCACAAGCAGGTCGAGATTGTCACCATTCATAGGGTTACTCTATAGTCCACCGGTGACGCCATAATGCTTCAGGGCCTCAAAAGCGGGTTCGGCCCTTGCTCACTGAGCGGGCTTGACTCCCAGGCGGTGCGCGGCCGCCATAATCGCGACGATAGCGCTGGGGCTTTGAATGTCTGCAGCCAAAACGCTGGCCAAGGCCTCACCGAGTGGGAACCACTCCTTGAGCATGTCTACTTCTTCACCTTCGAGTTCGAGGTTGTGCCCAACATGCTCCAGATCCTGCGCCAGGAAAATGGTGATTACCTCATCGTTGCCGCCAGGTGTCGTCATAAAGTCGGTCAACTTTGACCAAGTGCCCGCCGTGTAGCCGGTCTCCTCCATCAGCTCTCGCTGAGCCGCGGTGAGACGGTCTTCACCCTCAATGTCCAGAAGGCCGGCAGGTATCTCCCAGAGGTATGACCGCACCGGGTGACGGTACTGACGAATCAGCAAGATTCTTTGCTGGTCATCTAGAGCCAGGACGGCTACGGCACCAGGATGCTTGACGAATTCTCGGACTAACGGCTGACCGTTGTAGTCAAAGGTTTCGCGCGCGATGTCCCAGATTTTTCCCTTGAAAACCAGTTCGCTGGAAATGATTTCCGGCTCAACGCGCTGGTCTTTGGGCATCTGTGGTCCAGTCTTCTGTGGCAATTAGCCGCGCGAGCGGCCAGCGGCTAGTTCTCGTCGTTGAATACTCGGTTAGCCTCGTGACGCTCGATTGCCGCAGCAATCAGCCCACGGAACAACGGGTGAGCGTTGGTTGGACGGCTCTTGAACTCAGGGTGTGCCTGGGTCGCAACGTAGTAAGGGTGCACCTCGCGAGGAAGCTCAACGTACTCGACTAGGTGACCGTCAGGCGAAGTGCCCGAGAACACCAAGCCAGCTGCGCCAATCTGGTCGCGGTACTTGTTGTTTACCTCGTAGCGGTGACGGTGGCGCTCCTCGCTGGTGTCACTACCGTACACCTCGGAAACGATGGAACCCGGCTTGAGTGCAGCGATGTACTTGCCCAAACGCATGGTGCCACCCATTTCACCGGATGCAAGAATGTCAACCTGCTCGGCCATGGTGGCAATCACCGGATACTTGGCGTCTTCGTCAAACTCGGAAGAGGATGCGCCTTCGAGTCCCGCCACGTTTCTGGCGTACTCGATAACCATGCACTGTAGTCCGAGGCAAAGACCCAGGGTCGGAATCTGGTGAAGACGTGCGAAGTTAAGTGCACCGAGTTTGCCCTCGATGCCACGAACACCGAAACCGCCTGGAACACACATGGCGTCAATGTCGCTCAACTGCTCCTTGGCTCCAGCCTCGGTCTCGCAGAGGTCGCTGGCGATCCACTTGATCTTGACCTTGGTCTGGTGCGCGAAACCACCGGCCTGGAGTGCAGCCGTGACGCTGAGGTAGGCGTCCGGAAGGTCGATGTACTTACCAACCAGGCCGACGGTTACCTCGTGCTTAGGCTCGTGGACCGCGGTCAGCACCGGAGCCCAGCGGCTCCAATCAACCTCACCGGCAGCGAGGTCAAGGCGCTTGATGATGTAGCTGTCCAGGCCTTCGTTGTTCAAAACGGTTACGGTTGGGATGTCGTAGATGCTGGATGCATCGGCAGCGCTAACCACCGCGTTCAGATCCACGTCACACATCAGTGCGATTTTGTTCTTGATGCTGGCAGGCAGCGCGCGGTCACTGCGAAGAACGACAGCATCTGGCTGGATGCCGTAGCTGCGGAGTGCCGCCACCGAGTGCTGGGTCGGCTTGGTCTTCAGCTCTCCTGAAGGACCAAGGAATGGAACCAGCGAAACGTGAACGAAGAAGACATTGTCGCGACCGACATCGTGACGAACCTGACGAGCAGCCTCAATAAAGGGCAGTGACTCGATGTCACCAACGGTGCCACCGATCTCGGTGATGATCACATCGGGGGCAGGGGTCTCGTGGGCCTGGAGGCGCATGCGACGCTTGATTTCGTCGGTGATGTGCGGGATGACCTGAACGGTGTCACCGAGGTACTCACCGCGGCGCTCGCGCTGAATCACCTGCGAGTAAATCTGACCGGTGGTTACGTTTGCCGCCTGGGACAGGTTGATGTCAAGGAAGCGCTCGTAGTGACCCACGTCGAGGTCGGTCTCGGCGCCGTCCTCGGTTACGAAGACCTCGCCGTGCTGGAAGGGGTTCATGGTACCCGGGTCCACGTTCAGATACGGGTCGAGTTTCTGCATCACAACGCGGAGACCGCGAGCGGTTAGAAGATTACCTAGGGAGGCTGCCGTCAGACCCTTACCAAGGGAAGAGGCCACTCCACCGGTGACGAAAATGTGTCGTGTTTTACCGGAGTCCATCGCTTGTGCCATGGAATTAAAGGTTATCACCGAGTGCCAGTACGACTCGCCGAGGGTTGCGAAATTACTTGCCCTGTTTTGCCAGTTGCCAGAGTTCGGCGGCGTGGGCTCGACCCAGCTCGCTGTCGGTTAGTCCGCTCAGCATTCGGGCCAGCTCTTCGACGCGAGCCACCTCGGTGAGGCTAGTTACATCGCTCGAAGTGAACTCCTCGGTGTGGTTCTTCAAAACCCTCAGGTGAGTGTCGGCAAATGCCGCCACCTGAGCCAAGTGAGTAACAACAATGACCTGCGCGGTCTTTGCCAGGCGCGCCAGACGTTTTCCGATCTCGATTGCGGCGGCACCACCGACTCCCGCATCTACCTCGTCAAAGATGAA
>JBEGRP010000018.1:0-10349 GCA_041180345.1 Actinomycetota bacterium
GGGCAGATCATCTCGGCACTGACTCGACCAACGGCCACCGAGGAATCGACGACCTCGTAGTCACTGAAGAAGGCCTCGCGTGGAGTCACCACAACTTCGGGTTCGATACTGAACGAAGCGGCTACCGAAACCTGACGAGCTTCACCACGATTGGCGTTGACGCAATTAATGATGCGGCGAATCAGGTCTTCGATGCGATCGGGCGTATCGGCGAAGGTAATCATCGGGATGATCATGTCCCGATTTGCCATCTCGACATCGATGTTGGCGGCTAGCAACTCGGCTTCAACCAGGTTGCCGTCGGCTCCGGTACCAGCCAAGAGAATAACCATTTTCAACGGGTCGATGTACTCGCCGTCGATGACTCCGATGTTGGCGGCGCGCAGGGCGGCGCGACCACGCTCGGTGGCTTCAATGACCGGACCAATCAGTTCTTCGCCGTGACGTGCCAGCAGGGCGCGAGCCGCATCAATCGAGGCCAGAATACGGCCGGACATCGAGGTGGTTTGGGTGCTGTCGAACATCTTGTTGAAGCGCGGCAGATCGACGTAGTCGCCCTTCACCAGCACAAATGAGGCCTGAGAGTATGAAGGTAGAGTCTTGTGGGCGCTGGTAACGACAATGTCTGCGCCTTCGGCCAGCGGATGCTGGGGAAGTTCGGGGTGGAAGCCATAGTGGGCGGCCCAGGCAGCATCTACCACCAGGGGAATGCCGTATTTGTGGGTGACCGCAGCCAAGCGCGGGATGTTGCTCATCGTGCCCACGTAGGAAGGCTCGCCGATCAGCACCGCCTTGGCGTCTGGGTGCTGTTCCAGCACCGCAGCCAATTTCTTGCTCGGCAGGTACTCGGGTAGGCCGGTCTCGGGGTTTATCTCTGGTCGCACCCAGACCGGGTTGACGCCGGCGTAGACCAGGCCGACCAAAACGCTCTTGTGCAGGGTTCGGCTAACGATGACTTTGTCACCGGGGCCGGCTACCGCCATCACAGCCGCGTGATTTGAGCCGCTGGACCCGTTTACGCCGAAGCGGCAGAGGTCGGCGCCCCAGAGGTCGGCGGCCATGCGCTCCGCCTCGAGGATAAGGCTAGGTGAAATACGGTGCGGGTGGTTGCCGGGTAGCACTGGGATGTCGCCGTCGACTACGGCGCCAGTGAGATCGGTGCGGCCCTTGTGTCCAGGAATCTGGAACGGGCTGCGATCGGTCTCCATGTCTCGAAGCCAACCATCCAGCAGTGGTGCGTCGGCTCGGAGCCCCATTGGGTCCTTTGGATCAAGCAGAGTAGCTGCGCCAAAAGCGTGCTGTGACAATATCCCGACCTATCGTGTGTGAGGTGAAGCGGGCGTTGCCCACGTTTGAAGAATAGAAGTCTGAGATTAATCATTCCCAAACTAAAAAGAAAGGGGCTGGGCCTTTCGACCCAGCCCCAATCCGAAGAGTTTTTAGAACTCGACCTTGGTGACGCTGGTGTCCAGAGGGATGCCAGGACCGAAGGTGGTCGAGACTGCAGCCTTCTGCAGGTACTTGCCCTTGCTCGATGCAGGCTTCAGACGCAGGACCTCGTCCAGTGCGGCGGCCAGGTTCTCGCCCAGCTGCTCCTTGGTGAACGACGCCTTACCAATGATGAAGTGCAGGTTAGCCTGCTTGTCGACACGGAAGTCGATCTTTCCACCCTTGATGTCGGTAACTGCCTTTGCAACGTCTGGGGTCACGGTACCGGTCTTAGGGTTTGGCATCAGGTTACGAGGACCCAGCACCTTACCTAGACGACCGACCTTACCCATGAGTTCTGGGGTCGATACTGCAGAGTCGAAGTCAACCCAACCGGCTGCAACCTTCTCGATCAGCTCGTCGCCGCCGACCTCGTCAGCACCGGCAGCCTTGGCAGCGTCAGCTGCGGCACCGGTTGCGAAAACGATTACGCGGGCGGTCTTACCAGTACCGTTAGGCAGCGAAACGGTGCCACGGATCATCTGGTCAGCCTTGCGAGGGTCAACACCCAACTTCAAAGCAACCTCAATGGTTGAATCGAACTTCTTCGAGCCAGTCTCGCGAACGAGAGTTACTGCCTCGGCAGGAGTGTAAAACTTACCTTCCTGGATCTTTGCTGCGGCTTCTTCATAAGCCTTGCTGCGCTTTGCCATGCTGCTATTCCTTTACTTGTAGGTCACAGTTGTGGTCTACGAACCTGCGGGGTTCTCCCACGACTATTTGGTTTGGTTTTGTTATGCCTCGACGGTGATGCCCATGCTGCGGGCGGTACCGGCGATGATCAGAGCGGCGGCGTCAATGTCGTTTGCATTGAGGTCGGCCATCTTCTGCTCGGCGATCTTACGCACCTGGTCCTGGGTCAGCTTTGCGACCTTGACGGTGTGAGGAGTCGACGAGCCCTTCTGGACGCCAGCAGCCTTCTTGATCAGCTCTGCGGCAGGAGGGGTCTTGAGTACGAAGGTGAACGAACGGTCTTCGTAAACGGTGATTTCTACAGGGATGACGTTGCCCTTTTGGTCGGCAGTGGCGTCATTGTAGGCCTTGCAGAATTCCATGATGTTTACACCGTGCTGACCCAGTGCAGGACCAATCGGAGGAGCTGGGTTAGCAGCGCCTGCGTTGATCTGCAGCTTGATCATGCCGGTGATCTTCTTCTTAGGTGCCATTTCTTTTGTTTTCCTTTAGTTGGGTGGAAATCTTTGGGTGGTTAGGCCAGTGGGCCAACCTGGTCGAAGCCGAGCTCGACCGGGGTCTCGCGCTCGAAGAGCGATACCAGTACGGTCAACTTGCCCTGCTCTGGCTTGATCTCGCTGATGGTTCCAGGCAGACCTGCGAACGAACCATCCTTGATCATGATGCTTTCGCCAACCTTGAAGTTGGTGGTGACAGGAATGTTCTTTCCCTTGCCCTTGACGGCAACGCCGCCCTTGGCAGCAGCCTTGGCCTCTACCTCTTCAGGCAGCTCGAAGGTGCTCTTGAGCATCTCGAAAGCTTCCTGTGGGCGCAGTGGGGCTGGGTCCTGCGAGTTGCCGACGAAGCCGGTGACTGCAGGGGTGTGACGAACCAATTCCCACGACTCTGAGGTCATCTCCATGCGAACCAGAACGTAACCAGGGATGCGAACCTTGGTTACCAGCTTGCGCTGACCGTTCTTGATTTCGACGGTCTCTTCCATCGGAACTTCGATCTGGAAAATCTGGTCGCCGCCCTCGATGGACTGCTTGCGGATTTCGATGTTCTGCTTAACGCGCTTCTCGTAGCCAGCGTAGGAGTGGATGATGTACCACTTGCCTGGCTGCTTACGAAGCTCTTCCTTGAAGACGCGGTAAGGGTCTTCGTCCTTAGCCTCGGTGGCCTCGGTTGGGGCACCCTCTTCAACCATGTCGCTTCCGGCAGCAGCCTCTTCGATGGCGTCAACCAGCTCTAGGTCCTGCTCCAGCTCTACGGCAGCATCGCGTGCGAGGTCGGCCAGGTCGGCGTCGGCATCCGCGATTACAGCGTCCGCTTCGGCGTCCTCAATCTGGGCCAGGGCCTCGATTTCGTCGCGCTCTAGGTCAGTCACTTGCTACGTCCTAACGATTCATGATTCTCGCCAACTGGCGAGGTACAGCTATTTGGGCTTTAGCCCTTGAAGGCAAAGTTGACGGCCAGGTAGAACAGCCAGTCAAGGAAGGTGATGAGGATCATGACGATGGTCACGAAGGCCAGCACAACACCGGTGTAGTTAACCAGTTCCTTCCAGGTTGGGCGGGTGACCTTCTTCAGCTCACCGATGACCTGGGTAAAGAAAAGCGCGATGCGGGCAAAGATGTTGGTCTTTGCAGCCTTAGCGGCATTTGCCTGCTCGACTACATCCTCAGATGGAGTCTCGTAAACGTCTGACATCGTCATTCCTTTGGTTATTACCTTTTGCAGGGCGGACAGGACTCGAACCTGCAACCGACGGTTTTGGAGACCGTTGCTCTACCAATTGAGCCACCGCCCTTTACGGGAGGTCGACAACCCGTTGCCGCTTCGCCTCCCCGAGGGGTCTGACGGAAGACACACTTCTAGATTGAAAATCATTCAGTGTGAATTTGCCAGATTAGGCTAAGCAGGTTGTCAATTACCTTCTCTAAATACTACGGCAGTGGCGAGGAAATCGCAAAGCCCAAAACTCGGGGCACGCACCGGCGGTAGGCTTAACCGTATGCCTGAGTTCCCTCGTATTTCAAAGCGAATTGCAGCCATCGCCGAATCGGCCACCCTCAAGGTGGACGCCAAGGCCAAGAGTTTGCAGGCCGCTGGTCGCCCAGTTATTTCTTACGCCGCCGGCGAGCCAGATTTCGCCACACCGGCTCACATCGTTGAAGCCGCTCTGGCCGCGGTGAAAGACCCAAAGAATCACCGCTACACACCGGCGATCGGCCTGCCGGATCTGCGCGAGGCGATTGCTCACAAGACCCTGATTGACTCGGGCACCAAGATTCCTGCCAGCCAAATCGTGGTTACCAACGGTGGAAAGCAGGCCGTGTACCAGGCGTTTGCCACCATCGTGGACGCCGGTGACGAAGTTCTGATGCCAACCCCGTACTGGACCACATATCCGGAGGCAATCCGCCTTGCCGGCGGTGTTCCGGTGGAGGTATTCGCCGGAAGCGACCAGAACTATCTGGTAACCGTGGACCAGCTCGAAGCGGCTCGCACCCCTAAGACCAAGGTTCTACTCTTCGTTTCGCCCTCGAACCCAACCGGATCGGTTTACAGTCGCGAGCAGGTAGAGGCCATCGGCAAGTGGGCCTACGAAAACGGCCTGTGGATCATCACCGATGAGATCTACCAGAACCTCACCTACGACGGCTTGAAGGCCTACTCGGTCACCGAGGTAGTGCCCGAGATGATTGACCGCACTATTTTGGTGAACGGTGTGGCCAAGACCTATGCCATGACCGGTTGGCGTTTGGGATGGATGGCCGGCCCAGCCGACGCCATGAAGGCAGCGGGAAACCTGCAGAGCCACCTCTCGAGCAACGTTTCCAACATTTCGCAGCGCGCCGCGATTGCCGCCCTGACCGGACCTCAGGACGAGGTTCTGGCGATGCGCGAGGCCTTCGACCGTCGTCGCAAGCTGGCGGTGGCCGAGCTAAACAAGATCCCGGGTTGGGTCGCACCGATGCCTCAGGGCGCGTTCTACGTCTACTCCGATGTCTCTGGCTTGCTGGGTCGCGAGTGGGGCGGCCAGCAGATCAACACCTCGCTGGAGCTTTGCGACTACATCCTTGACGCAGCAGAGGTAGCTCTGGTTCCTGGTGAAGCGTTTGGGCCATCGGGCTACGTTCGCCTGTCCTACGCGTTGGGCGATGCCCAGCTGCTCGAGGGCATTCAGCGACTGCAGAAACTCTTCGCCTAAGGGCGAAAAGGCTTATCCCCGCTACCCGAATGGGTGGCGGGGATTTCTTTTAGAACCCTACGATGTTTGGTTCCGGCTGAAGATTGACGCCAAACTGGTTTGCGACTCTTAGCTGAATGAACTCGGCCAGCTGGAGAATCTCGGCCGCGGTGGCCGACCCACGATTGGTTATTGCCAGAGTGTGCTTGCCGCTAACCGCGGCTCCCGAGCCGGCAATGCTGAACCCCTTGGGGATGCCGGCTTGTTCAATCAGCCAGGCAGCACTCAACTTCACCTTCAAGCCATCCGAGCCATCGACCTCCCACCGCGGGGCATCGGCCGGCAGGGTGCGGGCAAGACGGTCGCTGACGATTGGATTTGTGAAGAAGCTGCCGCAACTGTAGGTGTCCGCGTCGGAAGAATCAAGGACCATTCCCTTGGCCGCCCGAAGGTTCAAAACTGCACCTCGAACTTCGCGAAGCGGCAGCTTTGCTCCCACCGAAACACCGAGCGCCTTCGCCAATTGCTCAAAGACAATTGGCTGACTTTCGCCGCCCAAGTTTTGTAGTTCAAACTCCACCCAGGTGATCACTCCCTGAAGGCCACGCTTGAAAACACTGTCGCGGTAACCGAATTCCAACTGGTCGGTGGTCAGAATCTGCACTTCGCCGGTGAGGTAATCCAGGAACTCGACGCACGTAATCAGCGATGACACTTCCACGCCGTAGGCACCGATGTTTTGAATCGGTGCGGCCCCAACCGAACCCGGGATGCCGCTCAAAGCCTCAAGGCCGGAAAGACCTCCCTCGACAGTTCCAGCAACCAGGTCATCCCAGTTCTCCCCCGCCTGCACCCGAAGCCGAACCGCACCGTCGGCAAGCAACTCGGTGGTTACACCCTTGGATTGGACATGTAGCACCTGAAAGTCAGCGATTTCGTCGGAAACCACCAGGTTGCTTCCCCCACCGAGAATCAGCCACTGGTCCGCTTCACGCCACATCGCCCTTGCTTCAGACAAGAGCTCATCACGAGAGCTGGCTACTCGAATGCGCTCGGGCACGCCACCTACACGAATGGTGGTGAGTTCGGCGAGCGCCTGCGGATCGGACATTTGAACCTTAAGCGTCTAGAAGCGAACTACAGCCTGGGCCTTGCCAAGCACTGCGGTTTCGTTGAACTGCGCGCTGATATCTACACGAGCGGTTCTGGCCTCGGCATCCAAGGCACCAATCTTTCCGGTGACCACAAGTACCGCACCGTCAGCCGGGTCAACGACCACTGGCTTGGTGAAACGAACCTGATAGTCGGCAATGCGACCGGAATCACCGATCCAGTTGACAGCTACCTGCACCGCAGCACCCATGGTCAACATGCCGTGTGCCAGAACGCCGGGTAGGCCAACTGAGGCCGCTACATCATCGCGGTAGTGGATTGGATTGAAGTCACCGCTGGCACCGGCATACCGCACCAGCGAATCGCGAGTCAGCAAAAACTCCAGCGAACCGATCTCCTGGCCAACGGCCAGCTCGTCAAACTTGATGGTCATTACTCGTCACCTCGCACGACCAGGGTGCTGATGGCCGTGCACACCAGCTGCTGATCGATGTCATAAATCTTGGTCTCGAAGGTAACCATGCTGTGCGCTCCAAGGGTCTTCACCGATGCCACCTCCAGCACCGAGGTAAGCTCATCGCCTGCCACAATCGGACGGTTGTAGATGAAGCGCTGGTCGCCGTGCACAACCCGGGAAAAGTCGATAGCCGCCTCCGGATCGGCCAGCACCGTGGCCAAACTGCGCTCCTGAATCACCACGGCGAAGGTTGGTGGCGCTACCAGGTCGGTGTAGCCGGCGGTCTGCGCGGCAAAAACATCGAGGTTGGTTGGCGAAACGGACTTGACCGCGTGGGCGAACTCGCGGATTTTCTCGCGACCGACCAAATATGGCGCGGTGGCTGGGTACTGCTTGCCCTGAACATTTGGATTTACCACAGGTCTAGTTTGGCCTATTTACTCACAATTTGGAGTCAGACGGCTCATTACCATCGTTGCGACTGGGTGGATTAGAGACATGAAATCTATCAAAGTCATCAGCTACTCCCTTGCCCTTTTGACGGCCCTGGCTATTGGAACTCTTCCCTCAAGTGCGAGCGCAGCAGGATCCCAGGTGCGTGTCAAGGACTACTCCACCTGCGACAGGCCCGCCGTGGGCCACGTGGGATGTCTAGCGATTCGCAGAACCACGTTCATAAACGGGATCAGACAACATGCTCTATCCCCCATGACTGGAACCACCTTCGGGGCAAATGCCCTGCGTCGCGCCTACGGCATCACCTCGGTGGGTGCCAGGTTCAAGGTGATAGCGATTGTGGATGCCGAACATTCAGCCAGCGCCTTTGGCGACGTAAACGCCTATCGAACGATGTACGGATTTCCGGATCTGACCAGTTGTGGCGACGACGGCGAATTAATCACCGCGCTGCCCACCGGAAAGGAAAGTTGCTTCGTCCAGGTGAATCAGGATGGCGTAGTAGACCACTCCACTAAGACCACCGACAGTGGCTGGGCGCAGGAAATCGCCCTGGACATTGAGCTTGCAACGGCAATGTGCCCGCACTGCAGCATCCTGCTGGTGGAAGCCAAATCCAGCGCCTTCGCAGACCTAAACACCGCCGTGGCGACCGCCGCCGCATTCAAGGGAGTGACCGCAATCAGCAACTCCTATGGCGGCCCCGATGTCGCGGAAACGAAGCAGCCGGCTTACGCAGCAGCGGCAGCGGCCGGCATACCGGTGGTTGCCTCTTCCGGCGACAGCGGATACGGCGTCAGTGCCCCAGCCAGTTTCAGCAGCGTTATCGGTGTTGGCGGAACCTCGCTGACAACGGAGCCCTCCTACCGCTGGGCTTCGGAAACAGCCTGGAGTAAGGGTGGATCAGGCTGCAGCGCGCTCAATCCTCGCCCGACCTGGCAGGATTCTGCGATCACCGACTGCGCTGGTAAACACGTTGTAGATGTGGCAGCGGTAGCCGATCCGGCAACCGGCGTGGCCGTCAGCTTTGAGGGGCAGTGGTATTCGTTCGGCGGTACCAGCGCTGCCGCGCCAATCGTGGCAGCAATCTTCGGAATGAAGGCAAATCACGGTGGCAGCCCGGGCGCATACCTTTGGGCGAATCGAGCGCTGCTTCACGATGTGACCACTGGCAGCAATGGCCGCTGCCTAACTGCTAAATACTGCAACAGCGGTGATGGCTACGATGGGCCCACCGGCTGGGGAACACCAATGGGTGGCGGAGCATTTTGACCCAGCAGTTAAAAGCCGATTAAACAAAAATGCCCTCGGAGAAATCCGAGGGTTTTTTGTAGCTGAGGCGGGACTCGAACCCGCGACCCCACGATTATGAGTCGTGTGCTCTAACCACCTGAGCTACCCAGCCAGACGCGAAGTGCGGCGTAGGTCAATCGATTTCTCGATCTTCCGAGCCCCGAGCGAGGATTGAACTCGCGACCCCTTCCTTACCATGGAAGTGCTCTACCACTGAGCTATCAGGGCGTGTACCCGAAAAGGCAACCTGAAGAGATTAGCACTTTTTGGGCACTTCTAGCAAACTGAGCCGAGGAAAATCTCGGCCGGTTCGACCTTTTAATTTGTGATTTGCCAGACCGCGAAAGCCATTCGACCAGCCTCGAAAGTGGCGTTCTTCTTTCCCGCCTTCAGCTTGGCGTTTCCGTAAACCAGCTTGGCGTCGGCAATTCCTGGAACGCTCTCGCTGGCGATTTCAACACCCTTGGCCTTGCCCCGGGTCGCCAAAACGACCATGGTCTCGCGCTTCGACTCGCGGGTGAAGATCACGGTTTCCTGGTCCGCATAGACGAAGCGAAGTGAACCATCCACTAGCGCCGAGTGCTTCTTGCGCAGTGCTGCCAAATTCGCATAGACCTCGATCATGGCCTTGTCGCTCGGGCGTTCGTCGTTCCAAGGAATCGGAGTTCGCGACTTCTCGCCGTTGAACCCATCCAAACCAAACTCGTCTCCCGCCCAGATAACCGGAATGCCTGGGAAGGTGAACTGCATGCCAGCGGCCACCTTCTGCGCACCCGGCAGGGTGTAGCTCTTGTAGCGCGGGGTGTCGTGGGTGTTTAGGGCGTTCATGTTGTTCAGACGAACGTGCCAGGGGAAGGCCGCCGCGAACTTGACGTGGCTCTCCACGAACTCGCTGGCTTTCTCGGCTCGGCCGATGTAGCCCATGTTCTGAAGGTAATTTTCCTTGGCGCTGAGGTCGAACATCCAGCGCCATAGTGGACGGGTGAAGTTGGCGTAGGTCATCGCACCCTGCCAACCATCACCTTGGACTTCGTAGGCGGCGTCGCCGGTGTACTCGCCAAGCATGATGGTGTCGGGATTAACCTCGACCATGGTTTTACGAACAATGTTGGCCACCTCGGCGTACATATCTTCGTCGCGAATGCGGCCCGTCATATTCGCTACGTCAATTCGCCAGCCATCGAAACCGAAAGGCGCCTTTAGCCACTTTGCAACCACCGAGTTCTTGCCCTCGATGAATCGCTTCCTGAGCTCCTGAGACTTCCAGTTGAATTTCGGCAGGCTCGGGACACCAAACCAGCTGTCGTACTTGGTGTTGCCCTCGGTGAAGTAGTAAAACTCACTCTCCGGGGCGCCCGGGGTCTTGTAGGCAGCGGTGAACCACTCGTGGCGGTCACCGCTGTGGTTGCTGGTTAGGTCGCCGATGATCTTGAAGCCCTTTTTGTGAGCGGCGTCGATGAGCGCACTCAGCGCTTTATTGCCTCCCAGCAGCGGGTCTACCTCGGCGAATGAAGAAGCGTCGTAGCGGTGGTTGGAACGCCCGGGGAAAATCGGTGTCAAGTACAGCAGTGTCACACCGAGTTTCTTCAGGTGGTCCAGGTGCTCAATCACACCCCACAGGTCGCCACCGAAGAACTGCTCCGAGGTGCCCGGGCCTTGACCGATTACCTCATC